>WTCI01000028.1 GCA_013138655.1 Desulfuromonadaceae bacterium
GGGGCGCTATTTCCAATCTCTCTTTCGGGTACTGCACCGTTGTGGTATTTCCCGGCAACAGGTGCTTCAGTGTAATACCTAAGCCTTTGGCTAGCTCTTTAAACATATCTATCCTCTATCTACGCAACGTGTGATTACTGCCAGAGAAGGACTGCAAATCCTGTTACCAAGACATTTGCAAGTGCCAAGGGAAGCATAATTTTCCAACCCAAGAACATCAACTGGTCGTAACGGAGACGCGGGAAAGTCGCCCGAATCCAGATAAAGACGAACATGAATGCGAAGACCTTGAACAGGAAGTTCATCCAGCTAAAGAACGGTCCATCCCATCCACCAAGAAACAATGTTGCACCGATTGCAGAAATGGTAATCATATTGGCATACTCACCCATGAAGAACAGAGCGTACTTCATAGAGGAATATTCGGTGCAGAAACCGGAGACCAACTCAGTTTCAGCTTCTGGAAGGTCAAATGGAGTCCGGTTGATTTCAGCTAAGGAGCTGATAAAAAACAGTCCGAATGCCAGTGGCTGCGTAAAAATATACCAGTTGTGAACCCAAGAGGGGAGGAACTCAAGTCCCCACAGAGGCAACTGTTGAGCAGAAACGATCCCCCGCAAACTGAGCGTTTCAGACAGCATGAAGATCGCAATAATCGACAAACCGGCGGCAAGCTCGTAGGAAACCATCTGCGCAGTGGAGCGAATACCCCCGATCAGCGAGTATTTACTGTTGGACGCCAAACCTCCCAGCACAATCCCATAAACCCCGAGACCAGCCATCGCCATAATAAACAGCACACCGATGTTCAGATCGGTGACCTGCAAAGGTACAGAGTAAAGGATCCCATCATAAGTAAACTGATAGTCTGAACCAAAAGGGATAACTGAGATGGAGATAAAGGCAGGTGCCAGAATCATCATCGGAGCTATGATAAATGCGAACCAGTGCGCTTGTGCCGGAATGATGTCTTCTTTAAAAAAGAGCTTCAAACCGTCAGCAATCGGCTGCAACAGACCCTTGTAGCCAGTCATGGTCGGCCCACAGCGGGTTTGCATCCGGCCGATAATTTTACGCTCTGCCCATGTCGCATAGGCTACGATTAACAGCGTTACAACAAAAGCCACTACGACTTTTACTAACATGGCCGCTGTATAAAGCAGGGGCGTATTTGAGAGTGTCAAAACTTCTGGCGTCATGACCATCCTCTTCCTTCATCAGTCTATGGCATTTCTGCCGAATTCAGTCAGTAGAATCTACCGACAATCCAATAGCCTTTAATCTTATAACTTAACCGGTTCGACTGCGATTACTGGCTGACCGGTATAAATTTTATTCAACTCCAGTGCAGCAAAGTGATAAGGAGCAAAGAAAACCCCTTTCGGCAATCGCCGATCAACCTTGACCTTGGCTTTTATGTCACCACCGGCAGTCCTCAACTTAAGCATGTCACCTTCAGCCAGGCTGAGTTCAGCGGCATCTTCACGGCCAAGTTCAATATAGGGCTCAGAAACAACAGCACTGGGACCCTTGGCATGAGTCGAAACCGTGCCACTGTGGTAGAGCGCACTACCAACCAATAGTTGGTATTTACTGTCAAGTGCCTTACCGGCGACAACCGACACAAGTTTCCTGGTTTCCGGCTGAAGAATCTCACCACCCCAGACATAACCTTGCGGGCCCACCATATCCAAACTGACCTTCTCATAGCCCGGCGTCACAACGGCGAGTTGTGCAAAGGCCTCGGCTGGGGTTGCCGGTGCAGCTGTCCCAAAAGCCTGAAGTAGCAATTGCAGTATCTCGAAGTCTGTTTTTGCTTCGCCCTTCGACTTGATCCCTTGACGTACTTGCTGTATACGCCGCTCTGCATTAGTGTAAGTGCCGTTCTTTTCTGCAAATGACGTTGCCGGCAAAACCACATCGGCTTTCTCGGCCGTCGCTGTCATGAAGAGATCCTGAACAACCAGGAACGGTGTTTCAAGGGCCTGATCAACCAGAGCATAATCAGGATAAGAAACCAGAGGATCTTCACCAACTACATAAAGGGCTTTCAATTCACCCTTACCGGCGGCCGCGAACATCTGCTGAACCCCCAGGCCTTTTTTGCCCGGCAGGATTCCCAGATCGATGGCTCCCTGGCTGTTGGCTTTTTCACCACAGAGATATAACCCGGAACCCTGACGACCGGCAATCCCAGTCAGCAGCGACAGGTTGGCCGCGGCAATACCGAGCTCTTTACTATAGGCAGTGTAAGGTAGACCATAAGCCAGCAGAATCGCAGCATTTTCAGCCGCAGCCAACTCGCGGGCCGCCTGCTTGATCGCATCAGCAGCAACACCGGTCGCAGTTGCGACAGCATCAGCAGAGTATTTCTTCAAAGATTTCTTCAGCTTGTCAAGACCCACCAAACCATCAGTCTTAGCCAATCCTTCTTCGAGCAGTACCGAGCAAATACCGTTGATAATATTCAGTTCCAGCCCCGGCTTGTGTAACAAAGTACGGGCGTTGGGCAGCTTGGTGAATTTACCGAGCTTATCGGCGACAACTGTCAATTTAGCGTCATTGCGGCGAATCGCCTGGTTAACGACCATGCCGAAAACTGGATGGGTCTCATAGAAGTCTGAGCGTATAGACAGGATCGCATCACAATTTTCGACCTGCGGGAAGGTTGCGGTAGAGGCCTGAATACCGAGAGTTGCTTTTAATCCTTCGGTAATGCCCTTGTAGCATTCACCGCCTGAATGATCGAGATTTTCCGTACCCAGTGCCTTGCTCAGATTCTTGACCAGGAACAGCTCTTCGTTGGTCAGTCGCGCGCCGGAAACAATACCGACATTGTCACCAGCGGCCTTGAATCCATCGGCAACCGCCTGAATTGCCTCTTCCCAGCTGGTTTCGACCAGTTGACCGTCCCTGCGCACCAGCGGCTTGGTCAATTTCTGATCACTGTTGACATAAGAGTAACCGAAGCGACCACGGATACAGAGATTACCGTCGTTAACCCCCGTCCTGTCGTTAAAGCGGATCGTTTGAACCTCATTGTCCTTGGTGCCGAGGGTAATGGTACAGCCGTTACCACAGTAACCACAGACAGTATCAACCTCTTTAAGCTGCCAAGGCCGTGCCTTGAACTTAAAGGGGCGCGGCAGAAGGGCACCGACGGGACACATGGAGATGCACTGACCACAGAATTCACAGTTCAAACCACGATCAAACGCAGTAGCAATCTTGGTTTCGAAACCGCGATTGATAAAGGAATAAGAACCGTAGCCGACAATTTCGTCGCAAACCCGAACACATTTACCGCAGAGAACACAGCGGTTCATGTTGCGCTCGATCAGCGGGTTGACCTCATCGGTCGGCAGGTCGAACTTTTCACCTTTAAAACGGTTGGTGACAACTTCATATTCATAGGTCAGATCCTGCAGGTCACATTCACCGGCCTTGTCACAGATAGGACACTCAACCACATGATTCACCAACAAAAACTCAAGAACAGTTTTACGAACCTTGTGAATTTCATCTGACATGGTCGTGACAACCATCCCCTCAGTCACCGGAGTGGTACAGGAAGGAATCAGACGACCCTTCATCTGCTCAACTTCAACCAGACAGACGCGACAGGCACCATAGGGGAGCAGCTTTTTCGCGTAACAAAGCACCGGAATATAGATGCCAGCTTCCTTGGCAGCCTCGTAAATAGT
>WTCI01000139.1 GCA_013138655.1 Desulfuromonadaceae bacterium
GTCAAGCGCGGTAAAATGTACTTGAGCTGGGCCAACTCCACCTGAACCTTGCCGTCGCGGGACTGGGCCCGATTGGCAAAAATATCGAGGATCAATTGGGTGCGATCGATAACCTTCATTTCGGTCATTTCGCTGATGGAGCGCACCTGATTAGGAGTCAGATCCCGATCAAAGATCAACAGGGTCGCCCGTCGCTGCAGGGCACTGATGACGATTTCACGCAGTTTCCCCTCCCCGACCAAGTAGCGGGGATTGAGCTTGCGAGGTCGTTGCATCATCTTATCGATAACAGCAAGATCGGCGGTTCGAGCCAACTCTTCCAGTTCAGCCATTGAATCTTCACTCTGCTGCCGGGAACCGGTGGCAACCGAAATCAACAATGCCCTTTCGCGATTGTCCGACAAATCAACCGTTTCGCCGGCAACCCGCTCCATCCCCTGATCGAGGGCATGAATAAAAGCAGAAAAATCAAGCTGTAACTGGTAAAAATCATTCAGCTCAACGGTCTCGATCTGGGCGTTTTTTTCCGTCGGCAATAGATGGGCATAGGCAAACCGCCCCGGCAAACCGTCCTCGCGCACCCCAATCACTGCCAGCAGGTCGAGGCGCAACAACTCAAGGTCGGTCAGGTCATCACGGCTTAAGGGTTCCTGCTTCAGGTGGGTGTGGACACAGCGCAAGCCGCGCAGACCGCTGCGACCAAGGCTGTACTTGGCAAGATCGGGGATGACGATTTCCCGGTCATCACCAACGATGACATATTGCACAACACCGGCTCGATCAATCACCACTCCGACCTGACGCTGAATTTCTCGGGACAGCTCGGTCAGGTAGCGTGCCAGTTCATCGGTAATCAGCTCGGTTGCCGGAATCTTCCGTCGGTAGATGCGTTCCAGCGCTTTGATCTGGCCGGCCTTAAGGCCGCCGGTTTTCCCTTCGATCATTTAACCACCCGAAAATAAGGAAAGGCCCCGAACGGAGCCCTTCCAGATAAAATTTACAGTTGACTCATGGATAGTCCGCCACCCTGCTAGCCGGCAGCAATATTGAAACCACCATCAACATAGTGAACTTCACCGGTAACACCGGAAGCCAGATCGGACAACAGATAAAGGCTGGCCTTACCGATATCCTTCTGAGTGACCAGCCGACACAGAGGAGACCGTTCCTCGGCAATCCGCAATTTCTCCTTAAAGTCGGCAATCCCGGATGCGGCCAGAGTCTTGATCGGACCTGCGGACACGGCATTGACCCGAATCCCCTTTTCACCCAATTCGGCCGCCAGGTAACGTACGCAGGATTCCAGCGCCGCCTTTGCAACACCCATAACATTATAAGCAGGCACAGTGCGAACCGAGCCAAGATAGGTCATGGTGATAATACTGCCCCCCTCATTCAGAACCGGCATGGCACAACGGGTGACCGCCACCAGTGAATAAGCGCTGACATCAAGGGCCAACTGGAAACCTTCACGGCTGGTCTGACTGAAAGGGTTCTTCAAGTCTTCGCGGTTCGCAAACGCCACCGCGTGAACAACAAAATCAATTTTTCCCCATTGTTTTTCCAACTCACTGAAAACCGCCACCAGCTGCTCTTCCTGCTGGACATCGCAAGGCAGGACGATCTTGGAACCAAGACTCTCAGCCAGCGGCCGAACGCGTTTTTCCAGCGGCCCGTTCAAAAATGTAAACGCCAGCTCGGCACCCTCGGCATGCAACTGCTGGGCAACCCCCCAAGCAATGCTTTTGTCATTGGCAACGCCAAAGATAATTCCCCGTTTTCCGGTCATCAGTCCCATGATTCGTCTGTCTCCTTGAACTTCGGTGTAAAGAATGGTCCTTTTTAGCAAAACTCCCCTGGGAAGGCAAGCCGATTGACGGTTATACAACCGTATGGCGGCAATGACGTGGTCAAGTAAAAGTGGACAGTCTTGTTTGGACAGTAAAAAACGCTGCAACGCAGCAGGTCGGACTTTTTGCGGGGGCATCACCCTTCCTTTTGTTTCACGCTGATGACAAATTTCAGGTAACGCCCCTCAGGAAAAGTCACCGGGCAAGGGAAATCCTCCGGCTGACCAGCGGTGAAAATGGTCCGTAGATCACTCTCAGCTTGCAGTGTCCCGCGGCGCAACTCTTTCAAATAGTCATCCATTGAGATCTTCTGATGGTTGGTCGAACTCATCAGCAAACCGCCTTCTTCCAACAGCGGCAGGGTTTCTGTGACCAGCTTGGCGGTGCCGCCATGGGTGGAAAAACGACTCTTTTTGGTGGTAGAAAAGGAGGGAGGATCAAACAGGATAATGTCAAAACGCCGTCCCTGTTCATGCATTTTGCTCAGTTCCGCAAAAACATCCCCGACAATAAATTCATGACGCTTGGGATTGAACCGATTGAGCGAAAAATTCTCGCTGGCAATATTCAGATACTTCTTCGAGACATCGACGCTGGTTACCTGCTTCGCTCCGGCCGCAACCGCAGCCACCGAAAACGCCCCGGTAAAAGCAAACAGATTGAGTACCCGTTTACCGGCTGCGCGAGCCATTAGTTCACGCCGATTGCGGCGCTGGTCAGGGAAAAGTCCCGTGTTCAACCCTTCGCGCAGGTCAACATAGTAGGCCAGCCCATTCTCCTGCACCGGTAACGGTACCGGCGCGGCAACACCGGCGATCAACCGACTGTATTCCTTACTGCGGCTTCTGGCTTCCAGTTTCCGGGTTTCCCGGGGACGTAATTTCCGGTAAATGCCACGCGGCTGAAAAATCTGCTGCAGTGCGCTCTGCAAAACCGGCAGGTGAGGATCCCAAGCATCGGTATAAAGTTGCACCATCAGGTAGTCGCCATAGCGATCGACAGTGATTCCCGGAAGGCCATCCCCTTCACCATTGACCAGCCGATAGGCGTCGGTCTCCTCCAGCAGGGCATGCTGCAGGCGCAACTGCTTGGCGGCACGCAGCTTTTCCCCCAGCCAGAGGCTATCAAGCCGTAGGTTCTTACGGCCAAGCACCCGGGCAACAATCCGGTTATGCGGGTCATACAAAGCGGTTGCCAGATGCCGGTCCTTTTCATCAACCAGGGAAATCAGCTCCCCACTCTTGCCGGCCGGCCATTGCCTGGTAAAACGATCGGCAATCACCCAGGGGTGCCCAAGCTCCAGCATACGAACCGTATCCGATCCAACCCGGCATTTTTTCATACATCCTCCTGTAAAGAGGCTGAATTTTACCTGAGCTATCGAATAAGGCAAGTAAAACTCCCGGCACAGCAACGTACAGCTGTGCTATCGTACGCACAATCAGTAAAATCCATGGAGCAGAACAATGCGCGAAGCCCCAAAAAGTAAAAACGAACTGATCATCGAACAACTGATGCACGAACTCGATCCAAGTTCACCCCGTTACCGAGTGCTGGCCGTCGCCCGGCAGTTCAAATCCTCCTGGGTGGAACTGGGCGAACAGCTGATCAAAGTGAAGAATCAGGGAGAATTTCAAGACTGGGGCTACGAATCATTCGATGACTACTGCTTGCGGGAGATCCGTATCCGCAAAGAAACCGCCCGCAAATTGACCCTGGCGTACCGCTATCTGGAACAGGAGGAACCGGCCCTGCTCGGTGCCGAACGCCGTCTGCAACCGCTCCCCGATTACCGTTCCATCGACCTGTTGCGCCAGGCGTGCGAGGAACAACAGTTTTCCGATGAAGAGTATGCCCGACTGCGGGCAACGGTCATTGAGCAGGAACGCAGCCTGCCGACAGTACAGAAACAGTTTCGCGAGGTGGCACGTGTCCGAAATCAAACGCAGCTCGATCCACTCAAACAGATCCGTTCAACCCTGACCACAGCCCGACGGCTGGAAAATCATCTTTCAGCCTTGCCCGAGTTTCCGAGTGAACATTTAGAAAACTTACTCGAAATGGTAAAAAGACTGGAAGATCGGGAGTCAGAATTGGTCAATCAGCAGGATTCGTCTCATCAAACGAACTAAAAAATACCGTTCTGGTCAAATACCTCCGAAACTTTTTACATTTCAATGCTATACTTCTGCAGATATTTTTGGGAGGAGTTGAATGGACAGGAAATTCAAAAATCGGGTCCGTGAACAGTTTGGCAAAACTGCCATGGCCTACATTCAATCAACGCATTTCACTGGAGGAGCTGATCTGGAGGAAGCGGTTCGGCTGTTGCAACCAACCCATGAAGATAACATGCTGGATGTCGCCTGTGGCGGCGGGCATACCGCACTCTTCTTTGCACCGCTGGTCAGGCAGGTCGTGGCATCGGATCTGACCATGCAGATGCTGAAAAAAGCCCAGGAACATCTCGCTGAAGAGGGCGGTGTCGACAACGTTATTTTCCGCGAAGCTGATGCCGAGGACCTCCCCTTCCCGGCGGGTTCTTTTACCCTGCTGACCTGCCGGATCGCCCCGCATCACTTTCCGGATGTTCCTCGCGCATTACGAGAATTTCATCGGGTACTTCGCCGTGGCGGCCGGATGGTCATCATTGACACTCTGCTCCCCTCCGATCCGGAAATTGCCGACTTTTACCAGACCATGGAAAAAATGCGCGACCCGACCCACATTCGGGCGTTTAATGAAGAGCAATGGAAGCAGATGATTCTCGACTCGGAGTTGATTCTGCACGAAACGAAAATCATCCCCAAAACTCATGATTTTCAGGAATGGGCAAAGAGAGCGGGAATGAACCGCAAAGAAATTCAGGAACTGAACAGATTTTTCATGGAAGCCTCTCCCAAAATTCACGATTTTTTCAAAATCGAATCCTTTGCCGGTGAAGTCGAAACCTATACCGACCAGAAGTTGCTGATTTACGCCAGACGAAAAGAAAAAGAAAAGAATAGGCCGCCAGCTCGCAAAGGAGCCGAACCTCTGCCCCCTTCAGACGGTTGACAAAAACCTCACCTTCAGAAGGAGATTTTGTCGGCAACCTGCAAGGCGGAACGTTATCTGGTTCCGCCTTTTAACCCCTAATCTACTACTGATCAACTAGCTGAAATCATTGTTCGGCACGACAAAAACCTCGACTCGGCGATTCAGCGCCCGCCCATCCTCCGTATCGTTGCTTGCCCGTGGTTCCAGTTCCCCACGCCCCTCAGTCCCCAGCCGTGAAGAGGCCACCCCGCGCATTACCAGAAAATCAGCCACGGCAATAGCACGGCGATTTGACAAGTCCTGATTATACTGTTCGGAACCAATAGTATCGGTGTGCCCAACAACGACAATCTGAGTCCGCGGGTAACGGTTCAGAATGTCAGCTATCTTGTCAAGTGGCGGTCGGAAGGTCGGCTTGATGTTTGCCGAATTGAAATCAAAAGAAACTTCACTATTCATGGTCAGCTTGAGAATTTCATTCTGCTGTCGCTCAATCTCGATCTGATGTTGGGCACGCTCATTCGACAGTTCTTGTTCAAATTCAGTCTGTTGCTTATCCATATAGACACCGGCGCCGGCGCCAAGGGCACCGCCGGCAGCACCCCCTATCAACGCACCGCGCAATGCGCCACCGGAATGATCGTTCTGATAACCGATAATGGCTCCCGACACCGCACCGACCAAAGCACCGATCCCTGCTCCCCTCTTGGTACTTTCATGGGTCGTGTTGGTCGCGCAACCGACCAAGGCAATAAAGCAGGCAAAAACAATCAGAAATTTCACAGGGTTCTTTTTAAACATCTACTCAGCTCCTTGGTTTATTCAACGTTGATCTGCATCCACAAGGATTATAGCCTGCCTTACGCCAAAGAAAAAGGACCAAAAAAAGGGAGGCCCACAAGGAGCCTCCCTTTAATACAAGTCGAGCTAATTTGCTCAGATACCAGCAGCTTCTTCAAGCATTGCAGTGGTAACGGACTTCGGACGCTCGATAGCATAACCGAGAGCACGGTCCCAAGTGATGTTGGCAAGGCAACCCAAAGCGCGGCCGACACCGAACAGTACAGTGTAGAACTCGTACTGGGTAACACCGTAGTACCACTGGATAACGCCGGACTGTGCGTCGACGTTCGGCCAGGGGTTCTTGGCTTTGCCATGCTCGGTGAGAACACCAGGAGCAACTTCGAAGATCATCTTGATCAGCTGGAACAACGGATAATCTTTGAGACCTTCGGTCTTGAGGCAGAATTCACGCTGTGAGGCATAGCGCGGATCGGTCTTACGCAGAACGGCATGACCGTAGCCCGGGATGACCTGACCGGCGTTGAGGGTATCCCACAGGGCCTTCTTGAGACCTTCTTCGGTCGGCACTTCGCCGCCCAGTTTGGCCATGAAGTCCTGGGTCCAACGCAGTACTTCCTCGTTGGCCAGACCGTGCAGAGGACCTGCCAGGCCGTTGAGGCCGGCGCTGTAGGAATAGTAGGCGTCAGACAGAGCTGAAGCAACCAGGTGAGTGGTATGAGCAGAAACGTTGCCGGACTCATGGTCAGAGTGCAGGATGAAGTACATCCGTGCAACATCATCATAAGGAGCGTCGATGCCCATCATGCGAGCGAAGTTACCGCCCATATCCAGCTCAGGATCGGCTTCGATGTGGGTGTCGCCCATGTACTTCATACGATAGATGTAAGCACCGAGAGGACCGAGTTTGGCCATCATGTTGTTACTATCTTCGTACATATCTTCCCAGCAGGTCATCTTGTTGAACTTGCCGGCTGCATAGTTGCTGGCAAACACGGAGTCACGCTGCATGGCGAGGACGCCGGCGGAGAACATGGTCATCGGATGGGTATCGCGGGGCAGGGCACGCAGCACGTCGATGACGTACGCGGGAAGCTGGGAGTTCTGCTTCCATTCTTCAACAACTTCCAGGGTCTGCTCCATGGTCGGAACATCACCGGTCAGCAACAGATACCAGAAACCTTCCACGTAGGGATAATCGCTGCCCGGGAATTTCGGCAGGGCGTCGAAAGTCTCAGGAATGGTCATGCCGCGGAAACGGATGCCTTCCATCGGATCAAGATAGGAAATATCAGTGACCAAACTTTTGATGCCGCGAGCGCCACCGATAGTTTGTCCGATAGTAACATCACCCAACTTGACATCACCGCACTCTTTAACCAGCTTGGTGACCCGGGGACGATGCTCTGCAATTTTTTGCGCCAATACTTCTTTCAGTGTCGACATACTCTCTCTCCTTTTGTGGTGGTAAAAAAGTTTTCGGATGCCCAACGGGCTGAAAAGGAAAAGCTCCGCAACGCGGAAAAAAACATTTCAACTGCCGCGAAATCGCCCGCCCGAACGGTTTCTTATGCAGCCAATAAAGACGGAAGAAAGGAGCACAGACCAAGAGAAGCCGCACAGGCATCAAAAAAATCTTCTCTCCCAATTTCCAAATATTGTTCTAGCAACTCATTTCTACCTTGTCAAGCGTATTCTGTATACAGTATGCAAAAGCCCCGAACAGACAAGAATCATCTTCCAGGGGCTGGCAAAATCGGCTATTTTTTTCTTGCTTTCACTCCCCATATCCATAAAATGCCTAAATATTATGCAGACATCCCCCCTTCGTATCGGCTCCCTGCAACTGGACAACCCAATTATTCTTGCGCCGATGGCCGGCGTTACCAGTCTTCCCTATCGGCGTATTATGAAATCATTCGGCGCGTCTCTGGTCTTCACGGAAATGGTCAGTGCCAATGGCCTGATCCGTGATGGACGTAAAACCCGCGAACTGCTGATCAGTTGCCGGGAAGAGGCCCCTCTCGGGATTCAACTGTTTGGCGATGACCCGCGGGTTCTTGCAGAAGCGACACGGATGATTTCCGACGAGTGCCGGCTGCTCGACATTAACATGGGCTGCCCGGTCAAAAAAGTCATCCGGAGCGGTGCCGGAAGCGCACTACTGAAAGACCCGGGACGGATTGAAGAAATCGTCACCGCTGTTCGCTCCGCTTACTCAGGGCCGCTGAGTGTCAAAATCCGCTCCGGTTGGGATGCCGATTCGTGTAATTTTCTGCAGATCGGCCAGATTGTGGAAGCAGCAGGGGCGGATGCCATCACCCTGCATCCGCGCACCCGCAGTCAAGCATTCAGCGGCAAAGCTGACTGGTCGGAGATCGGTGAACTGAAGTCAAAACTGCGGATCCCGGTGTTCGGCAGTGGAGACATTTTTACCGCAGAAGATGGCATTCACATGCTCCAACAGACCGGTTGCGATGCACTCATGATTGGCCGCGGCGGCTACGGCAACCCCTGGCTGATTCGCGACATCCTCACACTGTTGAACGATGGCGCCCCAACCCCGGTCAGCATCGCAGAAAAACACCGGGTTGCCCTCAAACATCTACAACTGCATCGGGAACAATTCGGTGATCAGAAAACTCTCTTTGAAATGCGCAAGCATCTCTGCTGGTACGCACGAGGGCTGACGGGAGCCAGCCGCTTCCGGGCCACCTTGCAGTTGGTCGGCAACATCGACCGGTTAATCGAACAGGTTGACCTTTTTTTTCACGAGGCAGAAAATAGATGACCATCAGGATTCAGCCATCTCCCCA
>WTCI01000090.1 GCA_013138655.1 Desulfuromonadaceae bacterium
CTAATCAGGCACTGAAGCTGGCGGATCGAGGCTATGTTATGGAGAATGGTCGGATTAGTCTGGTCGATTCAGCTGAAAACCTGTTGGCCAATGATGATGTGCGTAAAGCTTATCTCGGGATGTAGCCAATCCTGCCACCGATAAAGTTTATCAGCGTATCCCGAGTGGGCGCTCCAGCTGTTTTAGTTGCTGTCGCCGTTATGTTAATGTTGCTCAATTTCAATCTTGCCGAAGTTGATAGGGTCAATGCGGACACTTTTATCGACAGTTACAAAAAAGATCGTCATCGGATATCTGGTGATCGTGGTTTTCAGCCTGTTGGCAGTCGGTTTTGCCCTGTCCCGTTTGTACCAGCAAACGAAACAGGCTGAACATCTGGTCAATGTCGATTTTCGGGCGTTCGAGTTGGTGCGTGATCTACAGCAAAACCTTCTCGCCCAGGAAAATATCGAAAAACAACTGTTGATTTTACGAGACCCGGCTTTACGAGAATTGCGTTTAAATCGAAATGAAGAACTGACCCGTTATTTTCTTCTTTTGAATCGTCCGCCGCTTGTTGAAATTCTTGTACCACTCCCCACCCGGATTAAACAATATCGTGATGCAGACAATCAACTTTCGGAAGCGCTGTTCTGGCATAATTGGCAGGAAGCGGTGGAGATCTCCAACAATTCCATGGTGCCGCTGCGAACCCAACTCCTGAAAACACTTGCGGAAGTTCGCCAGGAACAACAACAGTGGATTAACAGTGGTTTGGCCCAATTATCTCAACGTGCCGGAGACGCTTATCAGTTGACCTTACTGTTTGCCCTGGTCGGAATCTGCTTGTCAGCTCCAGTTTCTGTTGCGGTGATTTTCAATATCCATCGCTCCGTTAAAGCACTGAAAAAAGCTACCCGGGAAATATCTGCCGGGAGTTTTGAGCATCAGCCGGAACTGAGCGGAGAGGATGAGTTTGTGCAACTTGCCCATGATTTCACCCGGATGGGGCGTAAATTGCGTGACCTTGAACAGTTGCAGCTTGATGCGAATCCGTTGACCCGATTGCCGGGCAATCTGGCTATCGACCGGGAAATTGAGCTGAGAATCGGTCATCACACTCCCTTTGCCCACCTTTATCTTGATCTGGATAATTTCAAGGTTTACAGTGACCGTTATGGTTATAAGGCAGGGAGTGATGTGATTGCCCAGGTCGGTGAGCTGATTCAGCGAGTCGTGCGTCTTGAGGGGACTGCTGAGGATCTGATCGGGCATATCGGTGGGGATGACTATGTGGTCTTGACCAGTATTGAAAAAGCCGAACCTCTGGCGAAAAAGCTGATCCTGGAATTTACCGAGTTGGCCCCTTCGTTTTACAATGATGTTGATCGTCGCTCCGGGTCTTTTGTCGGGCAGGATCGCTACGGGATTGAGCGAACTTTCCCCTTGATGACCATCTCAATTGCCGTGGTCTGTTCTGATTATTACGATTATCCGTCTCGCCTGGCGATCAGTCAGGACTGTGCCCGACTCAAAGAATATTTGAAGGTGCAGGAAGGGAGTAACTATATGCTGAATCGGCGGAAATAATCATGCGTATTGCAGTTTTTTTCGTTCTGCTGATCATGGCAGGATGTTCACTTGCACCCATCACGCAAACTTTTAAATCTCCACCGGATGAAGTTCTTTTTCTTCGGGCGGTTGATGAACTGTCCGCGACGAATAGGATCACCTTGTTGCAGCAGGTCCCGCAGGATTATCCCGACAGTATCTGGGCCGTGCGTGCGGAAACGATCATCGCCGATGTCCTGAAACTGGCGACCTGTAAGACCCAGTTAGCCGCAGCAGCGACGGAAAAGCAGCAGCTGGCTGCAGATCTTGATAGGGTTAAACGAGAAAATCGACAACTGGAAGAGAAAATCGGCCAGCTGAAAAAACTACTGATCGAACTGGAACAGCGCCCGAAATAGAGCTGCTTCTTCGTTTCGGGAGAACCCCTTTGCTGATTATCACACTTATCGTTCTTGGCCTCTCAAGCCTACTGAATTTCTATTTTTCCATCCAGATTTTACGACGGATTTCCGCTGCTGATATTAAAATCAGTTTTTTTGAAATTCGCTGGCAGGTACACAAAAACCTGAAAAACTATTGCGCCATCACCAGGGCTGATTCCGGAAGGATCGGCTGGGCTTTTTATGGTTACTGGACCACTTTGGTACTGACCCTGGGGGCGGTGGTTACGATACTGGCTCGTTTGGGTGCTGGTTAGTATCTGTTCGGAAACGGCTATTTCCCGTGATCTCAGTGTTAATCAGCACGTTGAAGTTATTCCGCGTTAAACGTCTGCCGGGCCCATTGAATCGATTCAATGTAGATACCCTGCAAGGTGTTTTCCTGCAACCGTAAACTGTCAGCAATGTAGGTAAGGACCCGCCAGAGGCCCATCTCCTGGGCCAAAACCAAGTCAAGAACTTTGCGCGGATGACCCGGTTTGCCCAACAAGGCATCTTTCAGATCCTCTGTTAGAGGCAGGTCATTCAATACCTCCTGCAGAGGCCGGTCGATAAGCCCATCCAGCATGGAAAACAAGCCCATCAGGAAAAGGTCAGGGGCACGGCTGAGCATGCCGACATGGGGTGCGATTAATTCGCAGGATTTGCCCCTGGCCAGGGAATTAATAACCAGTTCGTCCGGCTTGTCGGAGGCGATTCCGGTCAGGGACATCAATGAAACCCATTTTTGAATTTCCTTTTCCCCCAAGAACGTCAGAGCCTGTTTCTTCGTTGATGTTAAAAATGTCGCAGCAAATGTTCTGCATGTCAATCTTTCATGCGGTAGAAAAGAGCCCGATTGTGTTAAGTTTGTTCTGCTGAGTTATAGCTTTGCTGAAATGATCCAAGGAGTTCATGCATGTCTCTTG
>WTCI01000180.1 GCA_013138655.1 Desulfuromonadaceae bacterium
ACCACCCATATAACCGACAGCGGTTTTCCTGACCCCATTGAGTTGCCGAAAAGCTTCTTCGACGCCCCAGAAACAACCCGCAGCAAACGTCGCCTGATTCATAGACTATCCCCGTTTCAAAAGCTGCTGACCGACCCAGTAGCGAGAAAATTGCAGCGCGGTCCGGCCGCAGCGTTTACTTTTATCATGTGACCACTTAATTGCGGCCGTGTGTAGCTCCTCGTTCCATTCCGCCGGAAGCTGATTCTCAGCAGACAATCTCGCCACAATCTGCTGTACCAATTCCAGATACTGATCCTGAGTAAACAAGTGGAAAGGCACCCAGAGACCAAACCGATCCGCCAGAGAACTCTTTTCTTCCATCCCCTCACCGGCATGCAGCTCATTGTTGACCATCTTGAAACCGAGATTGTCCGTTTCATACTCGGGGAGCAGGTAGCGGCGATTCGAGGTGACATAAAAGCGGACATGTTCCGGGGCGGCGTAAACAGAGCCGTCCAGAGCACTTTTCAGCATTTTGTAGCTCGATTCACCGGCCTCAAAGGAGAGATCGTCACAGAGCAGAATAAAACGATAATCCTGATCCTTGATGGCGGAAAAGATATCGGATAGATAGACCAGGTCATCCTTGTCGACCTGGATCATCCGCAGCCCGTTTTCAGCATAGCGGTTGAGCAGCGCACGCACCAGGGTCGACTTGCCGGTTCCACGGGTGCCCCAGAGCAGCACGTTGTTCGATGGGTAACCAGCGATGAACTGACGGGTATTTTCCTCGAGGATCTGCTTCTGTTTGTCGATGCCGAGCAGGTCCTCCAGTTGCACCGGATCGAGGTCGTCAATCGGTTCCAGATACCCGGCAAAGGAATGCCGCCGCCAGTTGGCCGCCCAACTCCGGCTCCAGTCGATAGCGCCGACCGCCTTCGGCAGTAATTGCTCGACCGAGGATAGGACCCGTTTAAGCTGATTTTTGAGATCTTCGTCGTTAAACACGGATATGCCCTTTCTATCCCAAATAAAATCTACTTTGCGCAGTATTGTAGGGTGGATCGATGTAGAGCATCTTGACCTTGCCCAGATATGACTTCTGTAACAGTTTAAACGCCTCCAGATTGTCACCCTCGATGATCATGTTCTCACTGGTTTCGAAGTTGACGCTCTCCTCGGGGCAGGGGCGCAGAGTGCCCATGCTTGGTGATTGGATGGTTTTGAAACACTCCGCCTTGCCGGGCCAGTTCATGCCGTAGCGCTCTTTGCCAACATCCACCATTTCGCCCAAAGTAAGCTTCAAACACTCGAAATCGACTTTGCCACGTCAGGGAAGTTTGGCTGGAAACCTGATACAAGCCCTTTTCGACATAGACGATGGAACCGATAAAGTGAGCAGAAATATCATCGTTGCGCCCGGTTCGCAGGATATCGTCCCAGAGCTGCCGACACTCACGCTCTGTCCAACTGGGATCACTTCTCCTGCATTATTCCTGCATAGACTTCAGCAAATGTTTGCCGGTATCGGTCAGCCGGTACTTTTGCAAACGGCTGTTGGGTTTGTCGGGGATGGTGTATTCAAGAAAACCGGCTTTCCGCAACTCGGGGAGTGCTCTACGTAAATTGCCACTTAGTTGCTTGTGTCCCAAGGCAGCAGCAATCTCTGCCGAGGAGAGGGGATTCTCCGTGCAAGCCGACAAAATACGTCGACTGACTTGTGCCTCGACTTGTGCCTCGACTTGTGCCTCGACTTGTGCCTCGACTTGTGCCTCGACCTGTGCGATGACGGCTGAATCCTCTTCGTATACAGCGGAGTCTGGATACTTGACGATGATGCGAAAAACATCTCCCTCAACCATCTCGGGGTCTTCACCACCATAGGCTTTACCGTATTTCATCATGTTCCGCATCCCCGAACCCAACTCGTCGGCCCGATGGATTTCTCGAAAAAATGCAGCGATAACCGGATTTTTAGGGAAGGGGGTAAACGTGGCCGGATTCAACGTGCCGAAGCCATGGGGCTTGTTGCTGTTTTCGGTGCGCACCTGGCCGCGTTCGATGATCAGCTTTGCCGGGAATGCGTTGCGATATTCCCGGTGAATCAGGACATTTGAGGCGACTTCCCGAAAAATCGCGTCACGGATGCTGATGCGATCCATGCCTTCCAGATAAAAAGGATCCGGCAGGTGTTTCTGGATAAAAGCGATAATGCGTTCATAGCTTTCAATAAGATTGGTGGTGACGAGATCCCGGTCGTCGTATCGGTCGAGGTTGACCTTGCGCAGAATCAGATCAGTGCGGTGGTGAGGCACCGCAGAGAGAATCACGCTGTCCTTGCCCAACAGAAGAATGCCGGCCAGAGTGACACCGCTTTTGCCGGTTTCGGGATCGGTCTGGTAGAGCTGGGCACTCTTCAAAAGTTGCAGGTCGTCCATGTCGGCCCAGGGGTGATCTTCCCGCCAGACGCCCGCCAACCGTCGACATTTAGCGATCAGGTCGGTGCGCAAGTCGACAAGTCCGGCATAGGGATAAATCTTGTTTTCTGAATAGGTTGCCTGTTTGCGATGATAGAGATCCGCCACCTGCCGTGTGTGATCGGTGACATCGAAATCGCCGTCTTCATTACGGTCAAAGATACGGCCATTACAACGGTGAACCTGTGAGCTTTCCGGTACATAAATGCGCAGAATCGTTGTGCCTGTTACCTCAACCTCATCAATGGACAAATAGGCCGGAGGATAAAGTTTCTGCGGATTGTTGATGGCCGTTACAAAGTCTTTTTTTAGCTGCTCCGCACGGTCGGGATCAACGCCGGTCACCTCACCGGCATCACTAACCCCAAGCAACAGGGTTCCACCATGACGATTAAGGAACGCACAGACGGTCTCAAAAATATCCCGATTGAGGGCACGACGACATTCCTTGAACTCAACGGAAATGCCTTCACCCTGTTTTATCAGTGTGCTGAAATCAGTCATCTGTTTTCCCTGCAAAATCACCTATCGATCCGCGCTGGTGGGTATCCCAAATGCCGAATATTTTAAGACCGGACGAGATCATTCGCAGCTTCTCCTGTCTGCTTTTCAAGTCGTTTGAGCACTGCGGACAACGGCAGGATTTGCACCCCCCGGGGCAGCGACAAAATCTCGTTGCCCGTATAGGCCACCCAGCGCTGTTCAATCTGCAGCTCGTTGCAAGGATAAAATCACATCATCCGCAATGCCAGCAGGTTGATAAACCCGATCAAGAACCCGAGTAGCGCACCGAACAGGTTGATGTACTTGAACTGCTCTTTCATGATCCCCATCAGCAACTCTTCAACTTGGAGCAAATCGAGGCTGTTGACCTTTTCCTCAACCATCTTACGCACATTGAGGGTTTCAACCAGACGCGGGGCTTCTTTCTTTAACATTTCTTCCACCAGTTGGCAGAGCGCATTTTCCAATTCCAGACGCAAGTCTCCGGGAAGCTTTGCCGACAGCAGCCCAAGCGGTTTTCGATAAATCCATTCCTCGCACTGCTCGGTCAAAATAGTTTGGAAAGCATCACGGGCTTCGGCGGAACGCAGCAGCTCCAGCAACTTGTCCGCCAACTGTTCACGACCCCGTTCGAAGCCACCTTCCGGCAGCACGGTCTGTAACAGGTTATCGAAGGAGCGATCCTTGATCTGGTCGATAGCGCTTTCGGTCAGGATCAGTGCGGTATCGAGCGTCCGCCGGGACTGGATGGTTTCTATCACCTGAGCCCGAATAAACTGGCGAACACCGTTGACCTTTTCATAAGGCAGTTTTTCCAGGTAGCTGGCCGGAGAGCGATCCAACAGCCCGTCAACCCGTTCCCGTAACAACCTGGCCAGTTGCTGCTGAGTTTTCTCCTCTTTTAACCAACCGGCAATCTCATCCCCGGCTTTGTCGAGGAATTCCGGGATCTTGTCATAGATCTTATTCAGATCCATAAAGCTGCTGAGCAACCCGGCTAATCCGCCGAGAGAATCGAGGAAGGAATCGATCGCGGTCTTCCCCTTTTCCACCAACCGGCTGCGAAACTGGGGATCATAGAGCATACCGCCGAACTTTTCCACCAGGGGCGGCAGCTCTTTTTCCAGTTGGACCAGGAGTAATTCCACCAGATCCTTCGGCAGGATTTCCCGCAAGGGGCGGTCATTGGCCAACAACTTTTCCGTCTTCTGATCGACATAACTGCCGACGACCGCGGCAATTTTGGGCGACTGGAAAAATTCGCCGTACTTGCCATCCAGATGCAACTGCAGAGCACGGTAACGTTCCGGGGTCAAAAAGCTGGCGAGATCACGGGCCAGCAGATGATTCCCCTGTGTTTTAAGGGAATTGAGCAGCTTTCTTGCAAAAGCATCGCTCTGGATATAATCGAAAACCAGCTTGCCGACTTTGCCACGCAGCAGGTCGACCAGTTCACGAAAGCGGGGGCGAAAACGATCCGGCACCAGGGTTTCCAACGGCCCCAACTGACGATCAAGAAAGTAACCAAGCTTATCGGTCACTGCCAGGCGCAGCTCTTTCTGAACCGAATCCTTGGCAAAGGCCCGGCCGACATCATCGGCCGTGAGTAGATGCTCGCCAACCATCTCCCCCATTTTTCTCGCCAGCTCACCCCGCTTACCGGGAATAATTCCCGGTGTCAACGGCACGCGCATGCCAAAAAAACGCCAGGGTCGCAACGGCCGAAAAAGCATGCGGATGGCGATGTAATTGGTCACATAGCCGATCAAGCCCCCAAGCAGCGGCGGGATCAGGTATGGAAGATAGAGCTGATATTCCATAATAATGCTAAATTACCGGAGGCAAACGAGTTTAGGGCTGCTCAAAAAGTTTCAGATAGGAGGCGCCCGAAAACTTTCGAGTGAGGCGTAGCTGAAAGCTACGTCGCAGCGAAAAAGTTTTCGGGGAACGAAGTAGATGGAGCTTTTTCAGCAGCCCCCTACTGATCCATTTCGATCAGGGAATGATCACCAATATTCATCCGCCGGGGAGAACCGACCAGGGTCACCGAATCACCCAGCAGCGACTGTTCGAGAATCAAATTGCTGATCCGGTTCTCCGTATTGATAATCGAATCACGAATGACACTGTTCTCGATAACGCTCCCGGCCGCGACGGAAACGTTCGGACCGACAATCGAGTTTCTGATGATCGCTCCCCGCTCAATATGCACCGGTTCAATCAACACACTGTCGATAGTCTCACCATGAATATGGTGACGCCCTTTCAGCAGGTAACGGTTGGTTTCCAGCAGGGTTTCCGGCTGACCGCAATCGAGCCAGGCATCAATCTCAGGGGCCTTGAGTTTCAGGCCGTCGCCGATCATGCGCATGAAAACCGCCGGCAGGTAGTACTCCCCTTTAACCGTCTCTCCTGCGGCAATCGTCTGCCTGATATAATCGAGAAAGCCGGCCCCGTCTTTCAGGTAGTAGAGCCCCACCTGGGCCAGCCGGGAAATCGGCTTGTCCGGTTTTTCCACCATGTCAACGATATAGCCATCCCGTATCACGTTGACCCCAAACCGCTGGTAATCCTCGACCTCTTTCGAGTAGATCAGGCCATCGGCATCGGCGCAGAGCTGGGGAATTTTTGCCAGATCGGTGACAAAAATCGTGTCGTTGAATACCACCAGCAGCTCATCGCCCGCCTTGATTTCAGTCGCCGCCAGAGCAACAGCATGGGCCGGACCGAGCCGCTCTCTCTGCAGCAGGTAATGGCATTTGAGATCCGGGAATTGACAATCCATGAAATCGGCGATCTGCCGGCCATTTTCATCGGTGATGAAAATATACTCCTCGACCTCGATGGCCTGCAAACGCTCAATGATATGCTCCAGAACGGTCTTCCCGGCAACACTGACCAATGACTTGGCCTTGGTATGAGTGTGGGGGCGTAGTCTGGTCCCTTTACCGGCGACCGGAAGTACAACTTTCATGCGTTCCCTCCATCTATGAACTCTATGTATAAATCATCGGTTTTTATGCAGCTGTCCCGTGACACCAATCTTGTGTAAGCGTTCAAAAGCGGGATGTTTCAACAACGCTTCCAGCAAATAATCGGCGGCCAATCCGCTGACGATACCAC
>WTCI01000041.1 GCA_013138655.1 Desulfuromonadaceae bacterium
TCGCCATGCTTCGACCCATGCAGCCGGAGTCGTGGTGACGCCGAAACCGTTACCGGAATATCTGCCCCTTTATATCGATCCCAAGTCGGGCGGCCAGGTCACTCAGTACCCGATGAGTTACGTCGAGAAGATCGGTCTGGTCAAATTTGACTTCCTCGGTCTGAAGACCCTGACCGTCATCGAAAATGCGGTACGGTTGATTCGCGAGGGGAAAGATTCCAATTTTGATCTCAAACTGGTGCGAGACGACGACCGGGAAACCTACGAACTGCTCTCGCGCGGTGAAACCACCGGGGTGTTCCAGCTTGAATCCTCGGGGATGAAAGAGTACCTGGTCAAGCTTAAGCCGGGCTGTTTTGAAGACCTGATCGCCATGGTGGCCCTCTACCGACCAGGCCCGCTTGGATCCGGAATGGTTGATTCCTTCATTAAGCGCAAGCATGGTCTGGAGCAGTTCAAGTATGATTTCCCGCAGCTTGAACCGATCCTCAAGGATACTTACGGGGTTATCGTTTATCAGGAACAGGTCATGCTGATTGCCCAGGTTTTGGGTAATTACAGCCTCGGTGCTGCAGATTTGCTGCGTCGAGCGATGGGTAAGAAAAAGCCTGAGGAAATGGCTAAGCAGAAGGAGATTTTCCTTGCCGGGGCCAAGGAAAACAAGTTGGATTTGAAGAAGGTTGAAGCCGTCTTCGATTTGATGGAAAAATTTGCCGCGTACGGTTTCAATAAATCCCACTCGGCAGCTTACGCCCTTATCGCTTATCAGACAGCTTACCTTAAGGCACATTATCCGGTGGAGTTTATGGCTGCGCTGCTGACCGAGGATATGGAAAATACCGACAAGGTTATCAAAAATATCAGTGAAGTGCGCTCCATGGGCATAGAAATCCATCCACCGGACATCAATGCTTCGGATCGTTCTTTCACCGTGTCGGCAGAGTCGATGCGTTTTGGCCTCGGCGCGGTCAAGGGGGTCGGTTCCGCGGCTCTCGATTCGATTCGTGAGGTTCGCGGTGACAAGCCGTTCAGCTCGTTACAGGATTTTTGCGAGCGGGTCGACCTGCGTAAGGTGAATAAAAAAGTTGTCGAGGCGCTGATCAAGTGCGGAGCCTTCGACACCCTTGGTGGCAAACGTGCCCAGTTCATGGCCGGGTTTGAAGAGGCGATGGAGGTTGGTCAACGGTTACAGCGGGAACAGCAGTCAGGGCAGGATTCTCTTTTTGGCAGCAGTGAGATTGTCTCGGTTGCCGGGAACGGCTATGGTGAGTTGCCGGAAGTCGGCGAATGGGATGAGAAGACCCTCCTCGGCTATGAAAAGGAGGCACTCGGCTTTTACGTCACCGGTCATCCGCTGGCCCGCTATAGCGATTCGATCAAACGTTTTACGACCTGTGACACCGCCAGCCTTACCGAACGTACCGATAAAGAGCAGGTACGGGTCTGCGGCATTGTTTCCGGGATCAAGGAACTGATGACTAAAAAGGGTGACCGGATGGCGTTCGTCACCTTGGAAGATTTGAGCGGCTCTGTTGAGCTGGTGGTCTTCCCGGAAACCTATGCGCTCGCTATGGATCTGCTTAAGGGGGAAGAACCCCTACTGGTGAGTGGCGAACTTGATGTTGGTGAGGAATCCTGTAAAATGCTCGCGAACGAAGTTTCGTTGTTGCGGGATGTCAAGGAGACGATGACCGAACGGATCCATATCCGCCTGACCACGCCGGGGCTGGATGAAATGCAGATGCGTCAGTTAAAGACGCTTGTGCAACGATATCGCGGCAACTGTGAGGTCAAGCTGCACATTGTTATTCCGAATCGGAGTGAAACCATCATCAGTCTTCCGGAACAGCTGAAAATGGCCGCTTCCGACGAGGCCATGGCAGATGTGGAACAGATTTTCGGCTATAATGTCATGAATTTCGAGTAGCCTCCGGGCTACCCGGGATCAATGTCCGAGAGCGGACAGGGAGTCAAAAAATGAATCACTATCTCGATTTTGAAAAACCGATCGCCGAGCTTGAAATCAAAATCGGTGAACTGCGCGAATACTCGACCGACAGCGTCGATTTCTCCAGCGAGATCATGAAACTGGAAAAGAAAGCAGACAAGCTGAAAAAAGAGATCTATGTCAATCTGAGTCGCTGGCAGCGGACTCAACTGGCACGCCATGCCAATCGTCCCTATACTCTCGATTATATCGAGCATATCTTCACGGATTTTTTCGAGGTACACGGCGATCGCAACTTTCGTGAAGACCCGGCACTGATTTGTGGTTTTGCCAAAATCGATGGCAAATCCTGTTGCGTCATCGGTCACCAGAAGGGACGTAACACCAAAGAGAAGGTTTACCGCAATTTTGGCATGCCGAACCCGGAAGGTTACCGTAAAGCGCTGCGAGTCATGCAAATGGCTGATCAGTTCGGTCTGCCGATCTTTACTTTTGTCGATACTCCGGGGGCCTTTCCCGGTATCGGCGCCGAGGAGCGCGGCCAGGCCGAGGCGATTGCCCGCAACTTGCGTGAGATGGCCATGCTGAAGGTGCCGGTTATCGTGACCGTCACCGGTGAAGGCGGATCAGGCGGCGCCCTGGCGATTGCCGTCGGCAATCGGGTGCTGATGATGCAGTATTCGGTGTATGCGGTGATCTCTCCGGAAGGTTGTGCGGCAATCCTTTGGAATGATGGCAGCAAGGGACCGCAGGCCGCTGAAGCCCTGAAATTAACCGCCCAGGATGTCGACAGCCTGGGGACCGTCATTGATGACGTGATTCCTGAACCGGTCGGTGGTGCTCACCAGGATCACAAGTTAGCAGCGGCTTCTGTGAAAAAGGCTCTGTTGAAGCATCTGGCGGAATTGGAAGAGCTGTCGGCAGAAGAGTTGATTGAGCAGCGTTATCAGCGTTTCCGGGCTATGTCCGAGATCGAAAAACCGAAACAATAGGTCGCCGATGTTGTTTTTACGCTTACTGCAATTCGTGGCTGTGCTTGGTTTTGTGCCACTATTGGCAAGTTGCGGCGGTGGGCATACGACCCGGGTTATTGAAACCCCGGAGACCCGGGAACTGAAGGGCTGGCAAAAACCGTACGAAGTTGATGGCCGACGCTACCAGCCGTTGCGGGATCATCAGGGCTTTCAGCAGCGTGGGATTGCCAGTTGGTACGGCCGCAAGTTTCATGGGCGCAAAACCAGCAACGGTGAGATTTACGACATGTACGCTTTGACGGCTGCGCACAAGACTTTGCCGCTCGGTGTTTACGTCCGGGTGACCCACCTGCAGGACGGTCGCTCGGTGGTTGTTCGGGTGAATGATCGTGGGCCTTTTGTCGCCGGCAGAGTTATCGATCTTTCTTATGTCGGCGCACAACGGTTGGGGATCGTTGATGCGGGAACAGCCATGGTTCAGGTCCAGGCCCTCGGTTATCAGCAAACCGATCGCGGGCAGGTCAGCTATCGGCCGCCATCCAGTTACGATATTGGTCGTTTTTCCGTCCAGGTTGGGGCTTTCTCGGTCGCCAGCAACGCCTATCGTCTGGCGACCCGGCTGCGGAGTCGTTCCGGTAAAGCGGACGTGCAGACAGCGGTGATCAACGGTCGACAGATGTACCGGGTGAGAGTCGGAGAATATCGCTCTCTGGAACGGGCGGAAAAGGCTGTTCTCGATTTCATTGCTGGAGGATTTTCAGGAAGTTTTGTCGTCGCCTTCGATTGAATTGCGACGCCATCTCATGACTTTTTGCGCGTGCATCTTCTTTAGTGCAATAGGTTTTTTTCTGTCGGTAAATGGGCGAAAAATTCTGGCAATATGCTGTAAGTTGTTGAAAATAGAAGATAGTTGCCGAAAAGAATGCTGTTATTATATTAAATGTTAAAAAGGCTTGCTTTTTTGCTGTTGTCCTGCTAGCGTTCCGTTGTCTCAGAACCAGTTTGTGTAGATTTTGTACTGAATAAGGCAAATAGAACCGCACAGACCAAAATGGACTGGGCGGTTTTTTTTATGGCTTGCAGTTATTATCTGCACCACGACAACTCCCGCAGGGGAACAAGTAAGGAGAAAAGAACATGGCAGAAGGTACCGTCAAGTGGTTTAACGATTCCAAGGGATTTGGCTTCATCGAGCAGGA
>WTCI01000081.1 GCA_013138655.1 Desulfuromonadaceae bacterium
CGCTAGCGCAGTCGCTGCGCCAGACCCTTGAGGAAACTAAAACGTTCATCGGCCATATCGACAGCAAAATTGAACCCCTGGCTCAAGATATCAAAGCAACCGGAAACAGCTTCGAAAGTGCTTTAAACAGATTTTCTGAAGCCTCACAGGAGACAGCTGAAACCATGGAGAGTTGGAAAGCCTTGGCAGAGAATGACTCGAGGTTACAGCAGCAACTGGTTTTGACTCTTCAGGAAATCAACAAAGCGGCCCGTTCAGTCCGCTACCTCAGTGCGGAATTTGAACGTGACCCACAAGTTCTGCTTCGAGGCAGAAGCGATGGAGCAAACCAATGATCCGTTATCTTTTTCTCGTCTCCCTACTGTTCTTGAATGCCTGCATTCAACTCGGTTCCGAACCCCAACCGTTGCGCCACTACCTGTTGCAGCCGATGACCGAAACAAGGAATTATCTTCCGGAGCAAAAGCTCAATCTCACCCTGGGACCGATGGAATTCCCAAGCTACCTCGATCGCCCGCAACTGGTCACCATTAATCAGCAGAAGCAGGTTATTATTGCGAACTTCGACCGCTGGGCAGAACCACTTCAGGAGAATCTGACGCGGATTTTAAAAGAGAATCTGACCCGGCAATTCAGCAACATCGAAATTGCAACCTTTCCCTGGAAATCACCCGTTGCGGAGCATATTCAACTAAAACTGACGATCAATCATTTTGACGGCATTTTGGGAAAAAACAGCCATGTCGACATCCGCTGGGAACTTATCCGTTCGGCAACCACAGAGATCATTACCCAGGGACATTTTGTCTCACAAAAACCGCTCGATAACAGTTATCTTGACCTTGTCAGTAAACTGAATTCGGCCATAACTGAGTTCAGTTTGCTGCTGGGGGAAACAATCGCCGGCAAAGTGGATCATTAACAGCATACGCTGATGTCGTTATTCCAAACGGCAGTCGAGCCACAGAAAAAGCGGGAGGCACTTACGCATCTCCCGCTTTTCGAATGCTTTTTGCAGAGATTACTGCAAAATAAATTCTTCACCCGCCTTGATCAGTTCAGTCAGAGCCACAGCAGTCCCGGCCTCACCATACAGTCGCACGACCGGCTCTGTCCCTGATTTGCGGAACAGCATCCAGCTGCCATCATCAAACAGGTACTTGTTGCCATCGATACGGATAATTTCGCTGATTTTCCGGCCACCGATCTGCTTCGGCGGGTTCTGCAGTTTTTCCGGCAGCGCCGCTTCCAACTCCGGAGACAGTTGAATATTGATCCGTCTGGCATAAATTTCGCCAACGCGACGATAAAGATCGGCCAACAGCTCACCTAAGCTACGTTTTTCAACAGCGACCATTTCCGCCACCAGTAAACAAGCGAGGATGCCGTCTTTTTCCGGGACATGTCCGCAGATGCTTAATCCGGCACTCTCCTCACCACCGATCAGGATTTTTCCTTCACTGATATATTCACCGATATATTTGAAGCCGACAGGAGTTTCCACAACCTCCACTCCGTGATATTTAGCCACGGCGTCGATCAGTTGCGATGTCGCGACACTCCGCGCGGCATTTCCACGCAACCCCTTTTTTCGAATCATGTAGTCAAAGAGCAAAGCAAGAATATAGTTCGGCTCGATATAGCTGCCATCGCTATCGACAATACCGAAACGATCGGCATCTCCGTCCGTTGCCAGCCCGAGGGCAATCGAGTCGTCTCCCTTGATCAGCTCAATAAAATCAGGGATATGCGCTTCTGCCGGTTCCGGGGGTTCACCACCAAAATAGGGGTCGAGATGGTCATTGATCGTGACAACCTGCACCCCGGCCTCTATGAGAAGAGTATCCAGGTAATCACGCCCGGAACCGAACAGCGGGTTGACCGCGATCTTCATTCCGGATGCGGCAATCGCCTCGAAGTCGATCAACCGACGCAGGGTGACGAAATAATCTGCCCGCGGATCTATCTCCTCAAACAGTCCCCGCTCTGCAGCCTTGTCGAGGCTCATATCTTTAAAAACGATTTCTCCCAGCATCGCATTGGCACGTTTTTCTATATCACCGGTGGTTTCCGGAAGAGCCGGGCCGCCCCAAGCGGGAGAAAACTTGATGCCGTTATAATTGTAGGGGTTATGACTGGCGGTAAAATTGATCGCCCCGGCAGCCTGCCGCCGTAAAAGTTCATGGGAAATCACCGGTGTCGGCGTGTCCCTGATGCAGAAATAGCTCTTGATTCCGGCCCCGGCCAGCACCCGTGCCGTTTCCCGCGCGAAATCGGCACCCATGAAACGGGCATCGTAACCGATCACCAAACCCTTATCAGCCAACCCCTCAGCGTGCAGATGATCAGCAATCGCTTGAGTCACAACGCGGACATTATCCAGAGTGAAGTCTTCGCAGAGAATGCCTCGCCAGCCCGAAGTACCAAATTTAATATGGGACATTTAAACTCTCCTTGAGTGTTGTTTTGTAGAAAGAAATGATTTGGGAATCATATCACATTGAAGTAAATTCGCAGGATTCGGCACCGAAC
>WTCI01000286.1 GCA_013138655.1 Desulfuromonadaceae bacterium
TTTGGGAACGGCACGCTTGTAGTTGAAATAAAAATCCTCATCAAGCGGCATCTCGCTGGGGATTTTCTCGCCCAGGAAATCCTCGATATCGTCCAGCTGATAGACGGTTTCTTCGTCAGCAAAACTGATCGCTCGCCCCATCGCCCCGGCTCGGGCGGTGCGACCGATCCGGTGGACATAATCCTCGCGGTCCTGCGGCAGGTCGTAGTTGATGACGTGGGTGACATTGTCGACATGAATGCCACGCGAGGCGACATCGGTGGCGACCAGGTGGGTCAAACTGCCGAGCTTGAACTGATCGAGAATCCGCATCCGCTTTTTCTGCGGGATATCGCCGGAGAGGACCGCGCTGGAAATCTCGTTGGCATTAAGCAGACCGTTGAGCCGCTCTGCCTCCATTTTGGTGTTGACGAACAGCATCACCCGCTCGACCCCGGTCTCTCGCTTGAGTAGACCGAGCAGCAGGGCGAACTTCTCCTTGCGTGAAACATGGTAGAGGTTCTGCTCGATATTATCTGCAGTCACCTTCTCCGGCTCGATCTGGATCTTTTCCGCCAGATTCATAAACTCGTAGGCCAGCTCCATCACCTGCGTCGAGAGAGTCGCTGAAAAGAGCATCGTCTGGCGCTTCTCAAAGGGTGGCAGCTGGCGCAGAATATAACGCAGGTCCTTGATGAAGCCCATATCGAACATCCGGTCGGCTTCATCGATCACCAGCGACTCGACTCGATTCATCGAGAAGACCCGCTGCTTGAAATAGTCGATCAGCCGCCCCGGGGTAGCAACGATAATGTCGACCCCGTCGCGCAGCGCCTGGCGCTGCTTTTCGTAATCGACCCCGCCGAAGATCGGCTGCACCTTGAGCCCGGTATGCTTGCCGAGCAGCTCGGCATCCTTGCAAATCTGCACCACCAGCTCGCGGGTCGGCGCCATCACCAGCGCTCGCGGGTTGTTGCTGGTTGCCTTTCCACTGCTGAGCAGCTTACAGAAGAGCGAAATCAGGAACGCGGCGGTTTTACCGGTGCCGGTCTGCGCCTGGGCGGCGACATCCTTGCCCTGCAGCGCCAGTGGAATTGATTCCTGCTGCACCGGGGTCAGGGATGTAAAACCGGCATCGACAACTCCCTGCTGGACCATGTCCGGCAGGTTCAGTTCGGTAAATTTCATGGTTTTTCTTTCAATACGGTGTGTAGAGACGAACCTTGTGTTCGCCAAATTTCGCATATCCGAACAAGGGCGATGACAAACATCGCCCCTACAGTTCAATCCCCAGCGCATCGGCTACAGTATGGATGTCCTTATCGCCCCGCCCCGACAAACAAACCAGCAGGATTTGCTCCTTCGGCAAGGTCGGTGCCAGCTTCATCACATAGGCGATGGCATGGGCACTTTCGAGAGCCGGGATGATCCCCTCGACACGGGTCAACTTCTGGAAGGCTTCAAGGGCCTCGTCATCGGTGATCGACACATACTCGGCCCGCCCCAGATCCCGCAGATGAGCATGCTCGGGGCCGACACCGGGATAATCAAGACCGGCGGAAATCGAGTGAGCATGGTTGATCTGCCCGTCAGCATCCTGCAGCAGGTAGGTCTTATTGCCATGCAACACCCCCGGCGCTCCAGCGGATATCGAGGCGGCGTGCTTGTCGGTATCGACCCCCAGCCCGGCCGCTTCGACACCGATAAGCCGAACAGAGGCATCTTTTATAAACGGATAAAAAGTGCCCATGGCGTTGGAACCACCGCCGATGCAGGCGATCGCTGCATCGGGCAACCGTCCTTCAGCCTCCTGCAATTGTTGTTTGGCTTCCTCACCGATCACTACCTGAAAATCACGCACCAGCATGGGGTAGGGGTGCGGTCCGGCAACAGTACCGATGACGTAGAAGGTATCACGCACGTGGGTCACCCAGTGGCGCAGGGCATCGTTCATGGCATCCTTGAGGGTGGCAGTACCGCTGGTCACTTCATGCACCTTGGCCCCGAGCAGCTTCATCCGGAAGACATTCAGCGCTTGGCGACGGATGTCCTCCTTGCCCATGAAAACTTCGCACTCCATACCGAACAGAGCAGCGACTGTGGCGGTTGCCACGCCGTGTTGCCCGGCCCCCGTTTCGGCAATCACCTTCTTTTTCCCCATCCGTCGGGCGAGCAGAATCTGGCCAACGGTATTGTTAACCTTATGCGCCCCGGTGTGGTTGAGGTCTTCCCGCTTCAGGTAGATCTTCGCCCCGCCCAACTCTTCGGTCAGGCGGCGAGCAAAGTAGAGCGGGCTGGGCCGACCGACATAGTGCTTCAGGTAGTATTCGAGCTCCTCCCGGAAACTCGGGTCCTGGCGGGCTTCGGCGTAAGCCTCCTCCAGCTCCAGCAGCGCCGGCATCAGGGTTTCCGCCACGTAGCGGCCACCGTACTGACCGAAATGGCCCCGCTCGTCGGGGGACTGATAATTCATGCGTTCCTCACTCGGCAGATGAACTCCGCCACTTTCTGGTGGTCTTTCTTCCCCGGCGCAGCCTCAACGCCGCTGGAAACATCAACCGCGTAGGGTTTGACCTGGCGCACCGCATCGACGACATTTTCCGGCGTCAATCCTCCGGCCAGAATCAGCGGCCGCTTGCCGGTCAGGCGCCTGACCAGCTGCCAGTCGAAACTCAGGCCGGTGCCGCCGTAATGTTCATCACTCCAGGCATCAAGCAGCAGGGCCGAAACCTGATAGCGGGCCGCCCCTTCCAAAGAAGCGGCATTCTTGATCCGCAGTGCCTTGATCACCCGCAAAGGTTCAATCAGACAATCTTCGGGCGATTCATCACCATGCAACTGTACCACGTCGAGCCGCGCCGCAGCCATGGTGCGACGGATGCGTAGCAGTGGCTCGTTGACAAACAAGCCGACCGTGGTCACAAAAGGAGGCAGTTCGGCGATGATCTTCTGCACCTCGCGCGGCGTCACAAAACGCGGACTGCGATGGTAAAAAACGAAACCGAGGGCATCAGCCCCGGCTTCGACCGCCTGCAGGGCATCCTCCAGATTGGTGATGCCGCAAATTTTCACCCGGGTGTTGGCCACCACAGCTCCTTAAATTTCTGCCTTCGCCAGAGATTCCTTGATCGCCTCGCCGGGAGATTCGTAGTTCCCGAGTATTAAGCGCCGATTAAAGAACTTAATTTCGCTTCAATATTCTCTTCACGCATCAGACTTTCGCCGATCAGGAAAGCCCCGGCCCCAGCCGCCCGCAACCGTTCGATATCAGCCCGATTATTGATACCGCTCTCCGCCACTGCCAATTGTCGCTTGGGGATGCGCCCGGCCAGCTGCTCAGTGATTCCCAGATCGGTAACAAAGGTTTTCAGATTACGGTTATTGATGCCGATCAGATCGACCGGCAGTTCGAGGGCCCGCTCCAGTTCCTCAGCATCATGGATTTCCAACAGGGTGTCGAGTCGCAGCTCACGCGCCAGTTCGGAAAATTCCCGTAATTGCTCATCGGTCAATGCTGCCGCAATCAGCAGAATGGCATCGGCTCCGGCCAGCCGAGTCTGATAAACCTGATAGGGGT
>WTCI01000341.1 GCA_013138655.1 Desulfuromonadaceae bacterium
GAACTCGGTCCGAATCGTCATCATCGGGTGACGTTCGCCGGGGTCAAGGAGCATTTAGGAGGCTGTCCGTATTCTCGGACAGCCTCCCAGGAGGGGTGAATGAGTCATGAGCGGCAGACCCTGGGACGCTGGGGAGAAGAGCAGGCGGCTGTCTATTTGCGGAAACAAGGGCTGAAAATCCTTGCTCGTAATTATCGAGCCCCGGTCGGTGAAATTGATATTATCGCCCGCAGTAAAAGAGAGTTGCTGTTCATTGAAGTCAAAACCCGGCGTGGGACCGGATTTGGCCTGCCGCAAGAGGCTGTTGGCCCGCGCAAACAAAAACAGATTATTCGCACCGCCCAGTGGTATTTGAAGCAAGTAAAAATCGGCAATTTACAACCGAGATTTGATGTTGTGGCAATTCTGTGTAAAAGTGATAATTCTGCTGAAATCAACCATCTGCCGGATGCTTTCGGTCTGGCAGATTGACAGAAGTCTGGTGTAGGAGTGGATATGACTGATGCGGCAACGAATAGGTCAATCGATCTTGCCTGCTACGGCTTTGTCCGTCTTGGCGTTGCAACCCCGGAACTGCGTGTTGCCGATGTTGATTTTAACCTGCTGGAGATACAAAAAGTCGCCCGTGAGGCAAGTCGTCAGCAGTGTCGCTTACTCCTTTTCCCGGAACTTTCTCTGACCGGCTACACCTGTGCGGACCTGTTCTTTCAGCAACAACTACAGAAACGGGTTGAACAGGCGTTGGTTGAGCTGGCTGCCTTTACTGCGGCAGAAGAGCTCTGCCTGGTCGTCGGTGCCCCGCTTGCCACTGCGGGGCGTTTGTATAATTGTGCGGTGCTGATTGCCAAGGGCGAAATCTGTGGCGTCGTGCCGAAAACCTTCCTTCCGAATAGCGGCGAATTTTATGAGCAGCGTTGGTTTTCTTCGGCCCATGATCGCAGCAGTCATTTTATTTTCATCAACAATCAACAAATCCCCTTTGGTGATGACCTGCTTTTCCGGGCCGAGGACCATCCCGAATGCCTGATCGGAATAGAAATCTGTGAAGATGCCTGGGCGGTTGCCCCGCCGAGCGGTTCACAGGCCCTGGCCGGGGCGACCTTGCTGCTCAACCTTTCGGCCAGTCCGGAAATCCTCGGCAAACAAGCATATCGGCGAGCATTGGTCGAGGCTCAGTCGGCCCGCTGCCTGGCCGCCTATGCTTATGCTTCTGCCGGTCCGAATGAATCGAGTACCGATCTGGTTTTTTCCGGACACTCGTTGATTGCCGAAAATGGGCGGATTCTAGCCGAAACGGAACGTTTTTGCTTTGCCAGCCAGCTTGCCCTGGCGGATGTTGATCTCGCGCGCCTGGTGGGGGAGCGGCAGCGCAACAGCAGTTTTGCCAGTGGTCATCCAGAGCACAGTTTTCGTACCCTTTCCTTTCGCTTTTCCCCGCCGCCGACCCTTGATCTACGGCGCCCGCTGTCCAGAACGCCTTTTGTACCGCCGGATAATGATGAGCGGGATGCTCGGTGTCAGGAGGTCTTTCTGCTGCAGACCAGTGGCTTGGCAAAACGATTACGGCATACCGGGTCCAGGCAAGCTGTCATCGGACTTTCCGGGGGACTCGACTCGACTCTGGCGCTGCTGGTGACGGTCAAGGTGTTTGACCGGCTCGGTCTGGATCGGAAAGGAATCGTTGCCCTGACCATGCCCGGTTTCGGGACGACTGAGCGAACCCGCGGCAATGCCGAGGAACTCGCGGGCTTGCTTGGAGTTGAACTACGCGTGGTTCCGATTGATGCCGCAGTGTTGCAGCATTTTGCAGATATCGGCCACGACGAGACCCAGCATGACATCACCTACGAAAACAGCCAGGCCCGCGAAAGAACACAGATTCTTATGGATGTTGCCAACCAGGTCGGCGGTTTGGTGATCGGCACCGGCGATCTGTCGGAGCTGGCCCTCGGCTGGTGTACTTACAACGGTGACCACATGTCTATGTATGCAGTTAATTGCGGGGTGCCGAAATCTTTGGTTCGTTATCTGGTGGATTGGTGCGCTAAGGTTGAATTCAGTGATCGGATCTCGCAGGTTTTGGCGGATGTCTGCGCCACTCCGGTTTCTCCGGAACTTTTACCGCCCGATGTCGACGGGAATATCGGTCAGCTCACAGAGAAGGTAGTCGGCCCTTACGAACTGCATGATTTTTTCCTTTACCAGGTGGTGCGGATGCATTTCCCACCGCAGAAGGTGCTGATGTTGGCCGAGCAGGCCTTTGATGATCTGCCGCGTGAAGAATTGATCCATTGGTTGTGCCAGTTCTACCGGCGTTTTTTCTCTCAACAGTTCAAGCGTTCCTGCCTGCCGGATGGGCCAAAAGTGGGAACGGTGGCCTTGTCACCGCGCGGTGACTGGCGGATGCCGAGTGATGCTGTAGTTGATCTCTGGCTCCAAGACTTGGAGTCGCTGGAGTGAGTGGCATCCTCTACGTGGTTGCGACGCCGATCGGCAATCTGGAAGATATGACCTATCGTGCCGTGCGGATTCTACAGGAGGTGGCGCTGATCGCTGCCGAAGACACCCGCCACAGTCGCAAATTACTTGATCATTATGCCATCAAAACATCCCTGATTTCCTACCATGAACATAACGAAGAGCAGCGTGCCGCACAGCTGATCGGGAAATTGCAGGCCGGGGAGTCGCTGGCACTGATTAGTGATGCCGGAACTCCCTGCATCGCCGATCCCGGCTACCGGCTGGTATCACAGTGCCGTCGGGTGGGTATTCAGGTTGCGGCAGTACCGGGACCCTCGGCGCTGATCGCGGCACTCTCGATATCCGGTCTGCCGACTGATGCTTTTCGCTTTGTTGGTTTCTTGCCGGCTAAGGCACACGGTCGTCAGCAGATGTTGACACAATTCAAGGATGAGCAGCAGACAGTTGCTTTCTACGAGGCGCCCCATCGTTTACAGTCCGCACTTCGGGATATTGTCGAAATCTGCGGCGGGGATCGGCAACTCGCTGTGGCCAGGGAATTGACCAAGCGTCATGAAGAGCTGTTCAGCGGCACGGCTGCCGAGGCGGTTGAGTATTACGCCGGAAAACGCGTTAAGGGTGAGCTGGTACTGCTACTTTCCCCCGCGCCAAAACGCACGCCGGAAGGAAGCGTCAAGGAGGCTTTGGCGCGACTGCACGCCGAGACTGACCTGCGCTGGAAAGAGATCGTCAAACAGGTGGCCAAAGAGTTCGGCCTGCCCGGCAGCGAGGTTTATAAAGAGTCGCTGAAACTGCGCGATTAATTCTCACAATATCTATGGAAAGTATTGAAGTACGTACAATCGAAAAACCGGGTTCATAAATTTCCATCCTTGATCGGTCTGGTAAATGATTTTTATCTGTGCCAGACGACCCAGAGACTTGAGAACAGCTGAGGCATTCCGGCTGTCCGCGTGCTTCATGAATTTTTTTGCCGTGGGTTTTTCTCCGCCTATGGCCGCCAAGGCTGATAAGACCCGAACCTGATTGGATGTGAGTTTTGCCAGAATGGATTGGAAGGATAATACCTCGCGAGAGATCAACAGCTCTATCGCTGCACCGATATGGCTCTGACCGATCTCATCTCCGGGTTCTGTGGTGGCCCACAGGGCTTCGCAAAACTGCTGTACATCACCGGTAATCTCTCCTGCCAGAGAAAAGATATTTGTCATCTGTTCCTCACTGACAATACGTTTTCCGCTCCTGAATCGTTTCAGGAGGAATGGGGCAAATTCCGAGAATGACAGTGGTGAGACTGACAGGGGAATAGCCGCCTTGAAAAACGGCGAATCATGTGAGGTGAAAATCTCTTCCATTTGATGGCGAATGCTACCGGCAAAAATAAACGGAATCTCAGGTGCATGTTGAACCTGAGCCCTGAGTTCAGCGATAGCGGAATGGCTGTCCTTAATATCCAGCATGGCTTGAAATTCATCGATAACAACAATCAGGCGTTTATTTTTATGTGCTTTTTTGATCAGCCCAAAAATTTCCTGAAGACTGCTTTCCGTCAGTGGTACAGTAGAGTCCAGACTGATCATGGGCATCCCGGTCACGGGATCCAGAGAAAGGGTGGGGCGTAGTGAGGGGATACTTTTAATGAAACGTTCAAAAAAACCTGATTCCTGTTCCATGGTTCCCAGGGCGTATAGAAATTTTCGGCACAAGGTGTCGATTGATTTGATATTCATCAAATCCAGCCGCAAGACGCGATAGGTTTTTTTGCGTTGGATTGCTTCAAAGATCAGACTTGTCTTGCCGACCCTGCGTTCACCATAGGTCACGACATTTTGACAGCTGTCTATATGCTGCTGCAATTCCTTAATCAGTGACTCCCGCCCGCAGAAGTCTTTGCCGATAACGATTGATCCATAATGAAAGGGATTCACGGTCAACTCCAAAGCAAAGATGATTTCTAAAATTATACCGTATAGTGCTATGCTAAACAATAAATTATTTACTTTACTATTTAGTATAATGCTATTTGGTTTGATTGGGTTTTGGAATGGCTTAGTGTGAAATTCTGGTGAGGGTAATACCCAGTTTTTAAAAAATGTCCATTGAAAGGTCCCGTAGCGGGAATGATCAGCAAATCCGGAATCTGTCAAACTCACCGCTCGGCGCTTTCCACTCGATTTGCAGATCATCCACACGAGCGAGATCCGGGCCATTTTTACACCAATCAATCACTGCTTTGACGGTAGTTTCTTCCCCTTCAAGCACGGCTTCGACTGAACCGTCCGGGTTGTTACGGCACCAGCCTTTGACCCCGTAACGTTCGGCGGTATCTTTGGTGCTTTGCCGGAACCAGACCCCCTGAACCCGACCGGTTACACGAACTTCGGCCCTGACCTGCGGCATGACTATCCTCCCTGTTCGATGAGAGCGAGGAATTCCTCTTCGTTTAAAATTCTTATTCCCAGTTGCTCCGCCTTTGCCAGTTTGCTGCCAGCTGCCGGACCGGCGACAACATAGTCGGTCTTTTTGCTGACCGAACCGCTGGCGCGGCCTCCCTGGGCTTCGATCAAAGCTTCACCTTGTTTGCGACTGAAACGTTCCAGGGCCCCGGTGAAGACGAAGACCTTCCCCGACAATTTGTCACCGTGCGGCTGTCCCGTCGCAACCGGCGCGACACCGAAATCTTTTAGCTGGCCAAGGATGAGCCGGTTGTTCGGGTCGGCAAAAAAACGGGTGACACTGTTGGCGACCTGTGGGCCGATTTCGTGGATCGTCAGCAATTGCTCGGCGTCGGCCGTTGCCAGCGCTGCCAGTGAGCCGAACTGGCGACTGAGAACCTTGGCCAGATGGCTGCCGACATGGCGGATGCCGAGACCGAACAGAAATCGCTCCAGGGGACGTTGCTTGCTGGCCTCTATCGCTGTCAGCAGCTTGTCGGCCAGTTTGTCGCCCATCCGATCGAACTGAAACAGATCCTCGCGGGTCAGCCGATAGAGGTCGGCGACGCTCTTGATCAGCTTGAGGCGCAGCAGTTGGTCGATCTGTCGGTCGCCGAGTCCTTCGATATCCATGGCGTTGCGGGTGCAGAAATGTTTCAGGGATTCCTTCAGCTGAGCCGGGCAACTCAAGCCCTGGCAGCGGGGAACCACTTCACCCGTTTCGCGGATTACAGGGGAGCCACAGGCTGGGCACACGGTTGGCTCCGGGATTTCCTGCTCGCTGCCGTCACGTTTTTCTGTGAGGATTTTGACGATATCGGGGATCACGTCACCGGCTCGTTCGACCACCACCGTATCGCCGATGCGGATGCCGAGCCGGGTGATTTCCTCCCAATTGTGGAGGCTGGCGCTGGAGACGGTGACGCCGCTGACATTGACCGGTCGCAGATTGGCAACCGGGGTGATGGCCCCGGTCCGGCCGACCTGGTAGCGGACCGATTCGAGCACCGTTTGCTCCTGACGTGGCGGGAACTTACAGGCGATCGCCCAGCGCGGGCTGCGGCTCTTCTCCCCCAACTCCTGCTGCAGATTGCGACTGTTAACCTTGACCACCATGCCGTCGATCTCATAGGGGAGCCGGTCGCGCAGTTCGAGTAGTTCGTTGTAACGGGCGATAACCTCTTCAATATCGCCGGCGACGCGGACTGTCTCCAGATTGGCTTTAAGTCCCCAGCGCCGCAGAGATTCGAGCAGTTGATAGTGGCTTTCCGGTGCGCTGCCGGAGATCTTGCCGATACCGTAACAGCTGATCGTCAAGGGGCGGCCGGCGGTCAGTTTCGGATCGAGTTGCCGCAGGCTGCCGGCGGTGACGTTGCGCGGGTTGGCGAAGGAGGTCTCTCCCTCTTCGCGGCGCTGCCGGTTGAGACGGCGGAAGCCCTCAAGCTCCATGTAGATTTCGCCACGGACTTCGAGCTGCGTGGGATATTCACCCTGCAAGCGCAGCGGGATAGCGCCGATGGTGCGAACGTTCTGGGTAATCTCTTCGCCGGTCGTGCCGTCGCCACGGGTGGCCCCGCGGACCAGCAGACCGTTTTCATAGGTCAGGGCCACGGCCACGCCGTCAAGTTTCATTTCACAGAGATACTCAATACTCTCGTCTGTTGAAAGAAAGCGTTTTATCTGATCGTCAAAGTCACGAAGCTCTTTCTCGTCGACGATAAACTCATCGTTTTCATTTTTTTTATAAGGGAACCGGTTGTCCAATGACAGCATCGGGCGGGCGTGGGTCGCCGGGGGGAAACCGTCGAGCGGGGTGCTGCCGATGCGCTGGGAAGGCGAATCGGGAGAGATCAGCGCTGGAAACGCCTCTTCCAACTGGAGCAGGCGTTGCAGCAATCGATCGTACTGCGCATCGCTGATTTCCGGGCGGTCAAGGCTGTGGTAGAGGTAGTTGTGGTGATGCAGTTGCTTGCTCAACTCCGCATGTTCACTGCGGGCCTGGTCGATCTCTTCCGGCACTGGTTTGCTCATCAAATTTTCCTTTAATACTTGTCGCGGGCTGCTTGTCGGCTTATAGCATGCCGATGTGCTCTGCGCAACGACAAGCACTTTCCCTTTGTAATTGTTTAAGATACACTTCGTAGCGTCCGTTATACTTTCGGCAGGTGGACAACTGTCGTTATCCTGTTATTTGCCCTGGAGATTGAATGTCCGACGACTTATTATGGCGCTTATTGGCTTTGCCGGCACTGCTGGTATTGTCGGGTTTCTTTTCCGGCTCCGAAACAGCTCTTCTCTCCCTCGATAAACTTCGCGTGCGCTTTCTGCAACAGCAGGGCCGACGCGGGGCTGACAAACTGGCGAAGCTGCTGGATAATCCTGATCGCTTACTGAGCGGGATTCTGGTTGGCAACAACCTGATAAATATCGCTGCCTCGGTTATCGCAACCGGTCTGTTTATCGGTTATTTCGGCGAACAGGGAGAGTGGTTGACAGTCATAATTCTCACCCCGATTTTGCTGATTTTTGCCGAAGTCTGTCCGAAAACCTATGCGGCGCAGTATCCGGAAAAAATGTCTTTCTTTGTCCTCAACCCGATTCGCCTGGTTATCTGGCTGCTGACTCCCGTCGTTTATGTTGTTTCGACACTGTCGCGTATTCTGACCAGTTCTTTCCGTGGCAAAGAGGCTGAAGGGCTGGCGGTTTCTGAAGATGAGATCCGGGCGATTATCGAGGTGGGGGAGGAGTCAGGAGTGGTGGCGGCCGAGCAGCGACGGATGCTGCACGGTATCTTCGATCTCTCCGAGACCCGGGTGCGTGACGTGATGATTCCGCGGACCGAGGTTATCGGGATTGATATCACGGCGAGTTTTCAGGAAGTGCTGGACCTTATCAGGAGCGACAATCATTCACGATTTCCCGTTTTCAGTGACAGCCTGGATAGTGTTGTCGGCGTCGTTCATTCCAAGGAAGTCTTTGCTTTTATTGATCGTACGGAAGATTTTTCGCTCCGGGATCTCTGTCGAAAACCCTATTTTGTTCCCGAGTCAAAACGGATTGCCGTGTTGTTGCAGAGTTTTCGCCAGAAGCGTCAACATCTGGCGATGGTTGTCGATGAATATGGCGGAGTGGAGGGGATTGTCACTCTGGAGGATGTTGTCGAAGAGATCGTTGGCGAAATCCATGATGAGTACGATATTGAAGAGATCGATTTTCGACAGCTGGCGCCGGGGCGCTTTCTGGTGGATGGGGCGGTATCTCTACGTGCAGTCAACCGTTATTTTAAGCTCGAGCTGCCCGACGACCATGTCACGACATTGGCTGGCTATCTGTTGCGGATTATGGGGAAAATTCCCAGCGAAGGGGAATCTTTCGAGGAAAATGGCATTATCTTCCAGGTTAAGCGGATGGAGGATCGGCGGATTGAAGAAGTTGAGATGACGCTTGGCGAGAAGGTTGATTGAACACCGCATGTATTGCCCGATCCCGCCACTTGTTCCTGCCAGAAAACCACTCCACAGTAGCGTAGCTGGTCACCAGGATTGCCTCTCACTGCAGCATTGCAGCAGAAGAGCTCTCCTGTCCA
>WTCI01000029.1 GCA_013138655.1 Desulfuromonadaceae bacterium
CAGCCCTGCGAACCCTGTTGGCTCCGACAGCTTTTGCCGGGGAAATTCCACAAATTGATTTAGCTGTCGGCGATGAGGGAGCAGCTCGGGCCGTGGTGCATTATCTCGGCGTTGATCGGGCCGCTCTGGCTGACTTACTCAGGCAGCTGACCGATGATTCCCTTGATGTGCTGATTAAAACTGGACGGAAGAATCCCTTATATCCTGTCCGTGGCCACGGTGAACTGCGAATTGAAGTTGATCAGCCGCCGATCAAGTTGACTTGCGCAGCTGGTGGTTTTGCCCAGATTAATCTTCAGCAAAACCGACAGCTTGTCGACTCAGTGATAAAGACGGCTGATCTCCGTGGAAAAGAGCGAATTCTGGATCTCTATTGCGGAATGGGCAATTTCTCTTTGCCACTGGCGAGGCGTGCTGCTTGGGTTTGCGGGGTTGAAAATTCCGCCCCGTCCATCGATATGGCCAAGCGGAATGCAGAATTGAACCTGTTGGAGCATGTTGAATTTCATTCCAGACCAGCCGAGGGAGCATTGTCCTTTTTTAGCCGGCAGGATTCTTTCGATGTGGTGCTGTTGGATCCACCGCGTGCTGGTGCCCATGCTGTTATGCAGGAGTTACTGAAGAATCCTGTGCCACGCGTAATCTATGTTTCCTGTGACCCGCAAACCTTGGCGAGAGATTTGAAGTCCCTGCTGCAGGGTGGTTATCGCCTGGTTTCCAGTCAGCCATTTGATCTGTTCCCACAGACCTATCATGTGGAAAGTTTGACGCTTCTTGAATATCGTGCCGCTTGATACGGTTTTCCAGCGCGGTCATCATGCTTTTTTTTTGCGCGATACTTTTACACACTGCCTATTAAATCAGCAGCACTTTCCGCGTGAAATTCTCTTCTGAACATAACCTTTACAGTAAAAGTCTTCCAGATGTTTGAAAAATAAGAATAAAATGATATTTTTATATTTTCGTTGTAAATGGCAAACTATTTGCAAAATTCTCAGTAGTTTTTTGAATATGTGCCTGATGCTGGTTTCAGGTTCAATCCACACCAAGTTAGTGTTCGTCTGGAAGCACCGGATGAAAACAAGTTAACGGAGGTCATAGATTATGCGTAAGGTCGAGGCGATCATTAAGCCTTTCAAGCTTGATGAAGTTAAAGAAGCGTTGAATGAAATCGGAATTCAGGGCATTACCGTCAGCGAAGTCAAAGGTTTCGGTCGCCAGAAGGGGCATACCGAACTTTATCGTGGGGCCGAGTACGTTGTTGATTTTATTCCCAAGATCAAGATGGAAATCATTGTTTCAGATGACCTGGTTGCCCAGGTCGTCGATACCATTGCCGAGGCAGCGAAGACCGGGCGGATTGGTGACGGCAAGATCTTTGTGACACCGATTGACGAAGTGGTACGGATTCGGACCGGGGAACGGGGCGAAGACGCTCTGTAGTTTTAGTTTCAATCGTTTGTTTGCCAAGGCAGCTTGTACCTGCAAAAATTGTTTTTTAAAGGAGAAAAATCAATGACACCAAGTGAAGTCGTCCAGTTTGCCCATGATAACGATTGTCAGTTTATCGATTTTAAATTTCTTGATTTTGTCGGTATCTGGCAGCATTTCACTACCCCGATTCGCGAATTCAGCGAAGAGACGTTCGAAGAAGGTATCGGTTTTGATGGATCTTCTATTCGAGGCTGGCAGCCAATCCACAACTCAGACATGTTGATCATGCCCGACCCCGGCACCGCCAAGATCGACCCCTTCGTCGAAATGACCACCCTGAGCCTGATCTGTAACATTATCGACCCGATTACCCGTGAAGGTTACACCCGTGATCCTCGGTTCATTGCCCAGAAGGCTGAAGCCTATCTCAAGTCGACAGGTATTGCCGATACTGCTTACTTCGGTCCCGAGCCTGAGTGTTTCGTCTTTGATGATGTCCGTTACGCGTCCACCACCAATGAGTCATTCTACTCCGTTGATTCCGTTGAAGGGATCTGGAACACCGGCCGCGAGGAGTTCCCGAACCTGGGTTACAAACCGCGTCACAAGGAAGGCTACTTCCCCTGTGCACCGACCGATAGCATGGTTGATCTGCGTAATGAGATGATGGCTGTACTGCAGCAAAATGGTCTGCATATTGAGTGTGGGCATCACGAAGTTGCCACCGGCGGTCAGGTTGAAATCGATATGCGTTTCGACAGCCTGCTGCAGATGGGCGACAACTTGCAGTGGTTCAAGTACATCATTAAGAATGTTGCTTTCCGTAATGGAAAAACCGCCACTTTTATGCCGAAGCCGATCTATAATGATAACGGTTCCGGTATGCACTGCCATCAGTCCCTGTGGAAAGATAACAAGAACCTCTTTGCTGGTGACGGCTACGGCGGCCTGTCGAAGATGGCCATGTATTATATCGGTGGCATCATGAAGCACGCCAAGGCTCTCTGTGCTTTCACCAACCCGACAACCAACAGCTACAAGCGACTTGTGCCAGGTTATGAAGCTCCGGTCAATCTGGCTTATTCTAACCGTAATCGTTCCGCTTCCCTGCGAATTCCGGTCACCAACAATGAAAAAGCAAAACGGGTTGAGTACCGTACCCCTGATGCTTCTGCTAACGGTTATCTGGCATTTGCTGCTCAGTTGATGGCAGGTCTCGACGGTATTGAAAACAAGATTGATCCGGGTCAACCGCTCGATAAGGATATCTACGGTCTTTCTCCTGAAGAATTAGAAGATATCCCAACCGTTGCTTCTTCACTGGAAGACGCTTTGGTAAATCTGGAAAACGATCACG
>WTCI01000298.1 GCA_013138655.1 Desulfuromonadaceae bacterium
CGACTAGTTTTTTTCTCTTTCATTCACCGAGTAACTCGGCTGGTGTGTTAACGGCAGTGTGATGGCAAATTTGCTTCCTTGTCCCGGCACTGAACAGACCCTGATGGAACCGGCATGAGCATCGACAATCCATTTAGCAATCGCTAATCCGAGTCCGGAGCCGCCATCGTTACGGTTGCGAGTTTTGTCGATCCGATAAAATCGGTCAAAGATATGTTGCTGATGCTCGCTGTCGATTCCGATGCCGGTATCTTCAATAATGATTCTGGCTGTTTCTCCCTGAAGTGACCAGTCGATAATGATGAGTCCCCCCTCAGGTGTGTACTTGATTGCGTTAGTTAATAGATTGAGGAAAACCTGACGCAGTCTGGCGCCGTCGGCAAACAAGCTGATCTGTTCTTCCTCCCCTTTGAGTTCAAGCTTGATTTGCTTGGACTCGGCTAATATTTTTACCTGTTCATGTAGCTCTTCCAACAGGGTTCCGAGGTCAAGAGCTTCCATCTTCAGGGGAATTTCTCCCAGTTCGCTTTTTGATAAAAGGAGCAGGTCTTCTATCAGACAGCCCATCCGGACGATTTCTTCCAGATTTGATCCGAGAATCTCCAGCAATTGTTCGCGATCCTTGTTGCCCCTGAGCGCCAGTTCGGTTTCGCCGCGTAAAATGGTCAATGGTGTCCGAAGTTCGTGGGTGACATCAGCCGAAAACTGCTTGGCTTTATGCAGGCTGACGCTCAGGCGTTCCGTTAGATTGTTGTGGCTGCTCACGAGTTGTTGAAGTTCTTGACCGGCAAAAAAAGGTAATTCAAATGTCGCTGAAAGATTGCCTTCGCTGGTCCTGTCCATCAGGCGAGCCAGTCTGGTCAGGGGGTTGGTCAACAGGCCTAATAAAACCCATTGGGCAATGGCAAAAGCAATAACAGCCACCAGTCCGGCGGTATAGAGCGATAGGGAAAGTTTTGCCAAGCGGCTTTCAACGGCTGCGAGGGAGTGGGTCAACTGCAGGTGATAGAGAACTTGTCCGTTTTTGATGACGGGGGTGGTCAGTTGGCGCCACCGATCTCCTTGGATGTCAATGGTTTCAAAAAACGGTTCGCCAAGGAGTGAACTGTCGAGGATGTCGGCGGACAAATCAGGCCGTGGGCTGTCCGGATGTTTGCTGTGACACAGCAGAGACCCCTGGGAAGAATACAGGGCAACGGCGACGTTTCCTTCCAGGCGTATGGAGCACTGATTAAAGGCTTGGCAGAAGGACGTCTGTCCCGATTCAGAGGGGGCAATTTCACGGTAACTGCAAGAGAAGTTCCCGGACGTGGACAGCAGCTGGGAATCGAGGTTGTCTGCGAGTTCCTGTTGCTGTATGTAGTAACAAAAAAAACCGCCACCTCCGAGGAGCAGGATTAACAGCATCGAGCTCCAAAGAGTGAGGCGGGTTCTCAGTTGACTGCCTACCGGCAATTAATCTGACTCCTTAAGAACATAACCGACTCCACGAACGGTGTGGATCAGTTTTTTGTCGAAATCGCGGTCGATCTTTTTACGCAGATAATTGACGTAAACGTCGATGATATTGGTGAAAGAATCAAAGGTGTAGTCCCAGACATGCTCGGCAATCATGGTGCGGGTTAGAACCTGATTCGTGTTGCGCATGAAATACTCAAGCAGTGCGTATTCCTTGGCGGTGAGATCAATTTCTTTATTACTGCGCCAGACTGTGTGCCCAACCGGATCAAGGCGCAGGTCAGCAAAGAAGAGCTCGGCGCCGCGATCCTGGGAGCCACGGCGGATCAAGGCTCTGACGCGGGCGACCAGTTCGGCAAAGGCAAACGGTTTGGTCAGGTAGTCATCGCTGCCGATATCCAGGCCGGACACGATATCGTCAACGGTATCCTTTGCCGTCAGGCAGAGAATCGGCGAGACAATGCTCTTTTCCCGGATCTCTTTGATGGCACTCAAACCGTCCTTTTTCGGCAACATAACATCCATGAGGATAAGATCGTAGCTGGTATTTTCTGCCATGTAGACGCCTTCTTCACCATCATAGGCGACATCAACGGTAAACTCTTCCTCTTCCAAGCCCCGCTTGATAAAGCTGGCAACCTTTTTCTCGTCTTCAACTACCAGGACGCGCATTCCGTGTCTCCTTCGCTGCAAGCTGTCGAAGAGTATTTCCCCTCGGCACTTAAAAAAAATGACATTGTTTTTTGACCGCGCCGCGACAAGCTCCGATCAACACTATATGTAGATTGTATTCAAAAAAATATCTATTGAGAATCTAATATTTATAGCAGGTGCTCATGAAGATTTTTAGCAACCTTAACAGAGAGTAACCCCCTGTGCAAGTGGATAATAATTATTTTTAATTATCCACTTATGGGAAAATAGCCCCCAAAATCGGGACGCTAAGTTGGGTGACCCATTTCTTTATTGGCTGGGAGGCTGTCGGACTATTCGGACTGAAGTCAAAATTCAGCCAGACTTTGTTTCCACTGTCAACTTTTTTCTTAGGATTCTTTGTTGATTTTTCTCTCATCTCTCTGTTAATTAGGGGGTATGGAGAATGAATGGATTGTCATAGAGCTCGCCACTCCCGGCAATTGTGTTGAGCTGGTGAGTGCTGTACTGGGCGATTGTGGTTGTCAAGGCGTGGTTGTCGAAGAGCGCGAGTTGGATACCTTCATCGTCCCGGATGAAGAACTCGATCCCGAAATGACCTACCAGCTTAAAGCCTATTTTGCCGATTGTCGTGATTCTCAAGAGATGAGCAGCATTCTTCAGCAGGAATTTGCGAAAATCCCTGCGTTGCAAGGTTTGCCCTTACCGCCAGGCGAGCCTGCCGTGGTGCATATGGAAGATTGGGCGGAAAGCTGGAAGCAGAATTTCTCGACCATGCGGGTCGGCCCGAACCTGGTTGTTCGCCCCAGTTGGGAAGAATATCTCCCGCAAGAGGGTGAGGCGGTGATTGAGATTGATCCCGGAATGGCATTTGGGACCGGGACGCATGGGACAACCTTACTCTGCCTGCAGGTGATTGCCGAGCTCTTTGCCGGGAATAAACCACCGGCTGATCTGCTTGATGTCGGTACCGGGTCGGGGATCCTGGCGATTGGCGCTGCGGCTTTAGGCTGTCAGAAAATTCTCGCCAACGATATCGATCCAGTGGCCTGCAAGGTTGCTCGACAAAATGTTTCGCAGAATGGCTATGCTGAGCAGATTGAGATCAGCCCGCAGCCGCTTGAAGAGCTGACAGGTGATTTTGACCTGGTCGTGGCCAATATTCTTGCCGAAGAAAATATCCGTTTAAAGGAAGAATTGTTCCGCCATCTGCGTTCGGGGGGCTGGCTTGTTTTGTCCGGGATTTTGCAAGAGAAGGAGCCGCTGGTGCGTGACGGGTTTGCCGAACTGCCACTCCACTATTTAGCGACTCATGTGCAGGATGGTTGGGTTTGTTTGCTTTACCAGCGACAGAAATAAATGCCCAGATTCTTTTTGCCGAAAGCCGAGATGTGCCGGGGAGAAATTCTATCTTTGCCGGCTGAAATGAGGCATCATCTCAATACTGTGCTCAGGATGCCGGTTGGTGCAGAGATTGAACTCCTTAATGGTGCCGGATTGATTGCCGGAGCGGTTGTTCTGTCAGACGGGATGGCAGAAGTTCAGAGTGTTAAGCGGGTTGCTGCCGCCGCTTGTGCGATCAGCCTGATCCAGGGCTTACCCAAGGGAGACAAGCTGGAACTGGTCCTGCAGAAAGGGACAGAGCTTGGTGTTAACCGCTTTCTGCCGACCCGGATGGCCCGGAGTGTCGGACAGCTGAAGGCCGAGCGGCAGCAGAAACGGCTCGAGCGCTGGGGAAAAATTATTCAGTCGGCTGCTTGCCAATGCGGCCAACCATACCTGCCTGAACTGCAGCTGAGTTCCTCCCTGGAGGATTCTTTAGCGCTGGTTGCGGCAGATTTCAAACTGATGCTTTGGGAAGAGAGCGCCCGGCCACTGGAGCAATTACTGCCGAAAAATCGGCCACGAGAGGTGGCCGTTCTGGTTGGGCCTGAGGGTGGGATAAGCGAAGAAGAAGCTCAAAAAGCACAGCAGGCAGGATACCAGCCGGTCAGCCTGGGACCAAGAATTTT
>WTCI01000192.1 GCA_013138655.1 Desulfuromonadaceae bacterium
CTTTTTACGTAGGATTTACTATGAGCAGTCAGAATTTTACCCCCGGACAGTTACTGTCCGGTTTTATCGTCGAACGGATCGATCCTCTGCCGAGTATCAACGCCACCATGATCCGCCTGCAACATCAGCCAACCGGTGCGCGTTTCATGCACCTGGAACGGGAAGATGACAACCACCTGTTCGCTGTTGGTTTTCGTACGCCACCAGACGATTCAACCGGTGTGGCGCACATTCTCGAACATACCGCGCTTTGCGGTTCAAAACGCTTTCCGGTGCGTGACCCCTTCTTTTCGATGCTCAAGCGCAGCCTGAACAGTTTTATGAACGCGATGACCGCCAGTGACTGGACCCTTTATCCCTTCTCCAGTATGAATCACAAGGATTTTCAGAACCTGCTGGAGATCTACCTGGACGCGGCTTTTTTTCCGCGACTGACCGAGCGTGATTTCAGCCAGGAAGGGCACCGTCTCGAATTTGCCGAGGCGGATAATCCGCAGACACCGCTGGAATACAAGGGGGTGGTGTACAATGAGATGAAAGGTGCCATGTCCGATCCTTCATCTCTGTTGTCCCGGCGGTTGGGACGTCATCTTTATCCGACGACCACTTATCGGCATAATTCAGGTGGCGAGCCGTCTGATATCCCGGCACTCACCTGGCAGCAGCTGCGTGATTTTCACGCCCGTTACTACCACCCGAGTAATGCCTGGTTTTTCAGTTCCGGTAACCTGGACTTGCCTCAGCTGCTGGCCACCGTTGAAGACCGCGTGCTGCAGCATTTCGAACGCCTGGAAGTTGCCAGCGAGGTGCCGGCTGAGCAGCCGCTTGAAACATCGCTGACGGTGACAGAGTCTTATCCGCTGGATGCGGGTGAATCGCTGGAAAGGCGTTCTCTGGTGCTGACGGCCTGGCTGACCAATGATATCAACGACAGTTTCGAACGGCTGGCCATGTCGCTGCTTTCGACTCTGCTGCTCGGGAACCCGGCCGCACCGCTCTACAAAGCCTTGCTCAACTCCGGCTTGGGAGAGAATCTCGCTCCAGGGGTCGGTTATCACGATGATAACCGGACGACTTACTTTGCTGCCGGCTTGCAGGGCGCTGAGCCTGAAAAGCTGGCAGAGATCGAAGGGCTGGTTCTCGAAACTCTGGAACAGGTGGCAACGGAAGGATTCTCCCGTGAGCGGATCGATGGCGTCATTCACCTGCTCGAATTTGCCAACCGTGAAATCACCGGTGACAGCTATCCTTATTCATTGCTGCTGCTGATGCGCCTGATCGGTCCCTGGATTCATGGTGGCGACCCCCTGGCGGCGCTCAACTTCGAGGAGGATCTGGAAAAACTGCAGCAGGAACTGAACAAGGGCCCCTTCTTTGAAACCCTGATCCGTCAGCGGTTGCTGGAGAACCCGCACCGGGTGACCTTGCTGTTGCAGCCCGATACGGATATGGGACCGCAACAGGAGGCAGAGGTTCGGGCTGAGTTGGATAAAATTCAGCAACAACTCAGTGAAAATGAAAGACAGGCCCTGGTAGAACAGGCCCTGGCACTGAAAAGTGCCCAGGAGGAACCGGAAGATCTTTCCTGCCTGCCGACCCTGGAGTTGAGTGATATCCCTCCCACGGAAGCGCCGGTCAAATTAGCACAGCAGCAACAGGGAGCGGTGAACTGCTGCTGGTTCGATCAACCGACCAATGGTATCGGCACGGTTATCCTCAATATGGGGCTTGCCGAGTTGACAGAAGAAGAGCTTCTTTACCTGCCGATCTTCAGCAGTCTGCTGACCCAGGTCGGGGCCGGAAAACGCGACTATCTGCAAATGGCGCAGGTGATGGAGGCGGTCACGGGCGGTATTTCGGCGCGGACTTCATTGCTTGATGACCCTCAGACGTTAGATCGATTTATTGCCAGTTTCGAACTGAAGGGGAAAGCATTGGTGCGCAATTGCGGAGCTCTTTTTGAGCTGTTGAAAGATATTGCCACAGCCCCTGATTTTACCGATCTGCAACGGATTCATACGGTGTTGGGCCAGTTAAAAGTCTCGCTGGAAAATTCAGTTCCGCAGTCGGGGCACACCTATGCCGCTCGCACCGCTGCTGCCTGTATGACCCCGGTAGCGCAATTACGGGAACAGTGGTCGGGGTTAACCCAGGTCGCCTTGATCCGCAGCTTGGCAGCACAAAAGCCTGAGGAACTGCAAGGACTGTCGGAACTCCTTGCAAAAATTGCCGCCAAACTCTTCAATCGTGGGTGGTTGCGGACCGCCGTGACCGTTGAGGTAGAAAATTTCGCTCAATTTAAAAAGGCCTTGGCAGAATTTATCGATAGCCTGCCGGAAACTGTCGCTTCAACGGCAACTGAGCCGGCGCCCTTCAGTCCGCAGCCGCAAAGGCAGGGGTTCACCTGGTCGCTGCCTGTCAGTTACGTGACCCGTGTTTTCCGCGCCGTTCCATTCAACCACCCCGACAGTGCGGCATTGACCGTCCTTTCAAAGCTGCTGCGTGCGGAATTTCTGCACCGTGAAATTCGTGAAAAAGGCGGGGCTTATGGTGGCTTGGCCGGCTACAGTTCTGAAGCGGGACTTTTTTCTCTGCTGTCCTACCGTGACCCGCATATTTTGCGTACCCTGGAAGTGTACGATCAGGCGATTGACTGGGCTGCTGCCGGTGAATTCCCCGCCGACTCGGTGAAGGAAGCGATTCTGGCGGTGTTCAGTGATCTCGACAAGCCGCTCTCGCCCGCTGGATTGGGTGCCCAGGAGTTCGCCAACCTGCGACAGGGAATGACCCTGGAAATGCGTAACAAGCTGCGCCGGCAATTGCTCGCAGTCGATGCTGCGGCGCTGCAAAGGGTAGCGGAAACGTACCTGCAGAAAGGTTCGAGCGCCGTTTCGGTGCTGGCCGGTGAAGCGGCCCTGCAGCAGGCCAATGAGCAGCTTGGGGCTGATAAACTGGAGCTGCGGAAGATCTGATTTTCATTTGTAGGGGCGAATCTTGTATTCGCCCGGATATAGGGCGATCACAAGGATCGCCCCGACGATTATTTGTCGCAGAAAGAATACTTGAACATGCAAAACCAACCATTTTTTGTCACAGCCGCCCTCGGTTTCGAACCGCTGCTGGCGGCTGAGCTTATTGAACTTGGTGCGAGTGAGGTCAAAGAGGAGCGTGCCGGGGTCAGTTTTGTCGGTGAGTTGTCGATCGCCTATAAGGTCTGTCTCTGGTCGCGACTGGCCAGTCGGGTGCTGTTGCCGCTGGCGATTTTCCCTGCCTTAGACACCGATCAACTTTACGCCGAGGTGCAGAAGATCGATTGGGCGGAGCACCTTTCGGTCGCGCGGACTTTTGCTGTTGACTGCACCACCGTTCGTTCTCAGATCAACCATACCCGTTACGGGGCGCTACGCGTCAAGGATGCCATCGTTGACCAGTTCCGCGCCCGTAGCGGGGAGCGCCCGTCGATCTCGGTGGAGCAGCCCGACCTGCGTATCAACCTGCACCTGTTTAAGGATCAGGCGACCCTGAGCATCGACCTCTCCGGTGACAGTTTGCACCGCCGAGGCTATCGGATCGATGGTGTGCACGCGCCGCTGAAAGAGAATCTGGCGGCGGCAATCCTGATCCGTGGCGGCTGGCCGGAGATCGCTGCGACAGGTGGCGCACTGGTCGATCCGATGTGCGGTTCCGGAACTCTGCCGCTCGAAGCGGGTCTGATGGCCACCGATACAGCGCCGGGGTTGCTGCGGGACTATTTCGGTTTTTTCGGTTGGCAGCAGTTTGATGATGCTCTCTGGCAGAGGTTGCGGGAAGAAGCGCTCCTGCGGCAACATGACGGACTGAAACGCAGGCTGGCGCCGATTGTCGGTTACGACAGCGACAGCCGGGCGATCAAGGCTGCCTGGCAGCATGCGCAGAACGCCGGGTTGGAGAAGATTATCCATTTCGAGAAGCGCACCCTGCGCGAGTTCTCGGCGCCGGTCGGTTTTGCCCCCGGCCTGCTGGTGGCCAATCCGCCTTACGGTGAGCGGCTCGGCGAGGAGCACGAGCTGCCACCCCTCTACAATCTGCTTGGCGAGCAGATGGCCAATAAATGTGTCGGCTGGAAGGCGGCGGTGATCACCTCCAATCCGCAATTGGGGCGCTCCATCGGTCTGCGTGCCGGGAAAATCAATACCCTCTACAACGGCGCTCTCAAGTGTCAGTTGCTGCAGTTTGTGCTGGATGAGAAGAACCGTTGGCAGTCGCTGGCAGCAGGGGCGGGACGGGCGGTAAAGAAAGAGCTCTCGCCCGGTGCCGAGATGTTCGCCAACCGGCTGCGCAAGAACCTGAAGAAATTTGAAAAATGGGCCAATCGGGAAAGGATTGATTGCTATCGGCTCTACGATGCCGATTTACCGGAGTACGCGGTCGCGGTCGATCTCTATGGGGATGAGGTGCATCTGCAGGAGTACCGGGCGCCGAAGGATATCGACCCGAAGAAAGCTGCCCAGCGGCTTCAGGATGTTCAGGATGCATTGCCACAGGTTCTCGACATTTCCTCTGACAAAATTCATCTGAAGATACGTCAGCAGCAGAAAGGGAAGCAGCAATACGAAAAACAGGCGCGGCGCGGCATCCTCAAAGAGGTTCAGGAGGGGAACTGTAAATTTCTGGTCAACCTGACCGATTATCTGGATACCGGTCTCTTTCTCGATCATCGCCCGGCCCGGCAGTTGATCCAGAACATGGCCCATGGCAGCCGCTTTCTCAACCTGTTTGCCTATACCGGCTCTGCGACGGTGCATGCCTTGGTGGGGGGCGCGATGGAAACCACTACGGTGGATATGTCGCGCACTTATCTGGAATGGGCGCGGAAGAATATTGCCCTGAACGATTTCGATCCGGATGACGAGGAACTGATCCAGACCGATTGTCTGGTCTGGATCGATGGGGTGCAGTCGGAACGGGCGGCTGCTTTCGATCTGATCTTTCTCGATCCGCCGACCTTTTCCAATTCCAAGTCGATGGACAGCAGCTTCGATGTCCAACGAGATCATGTCGGGTTACTGCGCAAGGTGGCGAAGCTGTTATCTCCGGGTGGAACCCTGATCTTTTCCAATAACCTGCGCAATTTCAAGCTGGACGCAGACGCTTTGCCGGAGTTGCAGATCGAGAGTCTGACGGATAAGACCATTCCCCTCGATTTTGCACGTCATCCGCGGATTCACAATTGCTGGTTGATCCGACATCACAGTTGATGGCAATGTTTCCCCTCTGGAGTTCCCATGTTTCAACTTGATCCACGTTTGCAGGCCGATACAATTTACCTTGGTGATTTTCCTTTGAGCAGCCTGCTGTTGATGAACGAACAGACCTACCCTTGGTTTATCCTGGTGCCGCGCCGGGAAGGGATGCGTGAAATCCATCATCTGTCTGAAGTTGATCAGCAACAGTTCTGGCGTGAATCGGCGATCCTGGCGCGCTGGATGGAAACAAGCTTCAAGTTTGATAAACTGAACGTCGCAGCCTTGGGCAATATCGTCAGCCAATTGCACCTGCACCATGTCGGGCGCACGAGCGGTGATCCGGCCTGGCCCGGTCCGGTCTGGGGGCAGCGCCCGCCGGTACCCTATGTCGAGGAACAGATTGATGTTATTGTGAAGCAGGTGAAAAAAGGGTTGGCCGAATATTTGGTCGGATAAACGTCAGGAGATGAAAATGAAGAGATTTATGACCTGGATCGTGCTTTCACTTCTCGTGCTGCTCACCGGTTGCAGTGTCACGACCCGGGAAGTAGCGCCGGATGAAAAAGTCATCTACGATGAGGGCTATCACTTCTCGGACAAGAAGTCGATTGTTGCCGATATGGTCACATCTTTGTTGACCAAGCATCCGCTGGTTCGTTCAACCGACCGGCCGGTGTTGATCGTTTATGGCATCGCCAACCGGACCAGTGAACACATCAGCACCAGCGCCATCACGGATGATATCCGCCAGACGATGCTGGAGAGTGGCCGGGTGCGGTTTGTCAACGAAACCCAGCGTAAGAACATCGAACGGGAGACCAGCTACCAATACGGCGGCAGTGTCGCTGCGGAAACCCGGATTCTGAAAGCCCGGCAGGTCGGGGCCAAATACATGCTGACCGGGACTCTGCGTTCAATTAAAAAGAAACAGCCACGACAGTTTCGGCTGATGAAAAAGACCCTGATGTACTACAGCCTGAATCTGGAGCTGACCGATATTGAATCCGGTTTGATCGAATGGGCCGATAGTGTCGAAGTGATCCGTGAATCTTTCAAGCCGTTTATCGGCTGGTAACCGGCTCGCTCCCGTTCTTATGAATTTTCACCTGCCAGCCGGATCGGCGCAATTCCGCCGATCCGGTTTTCGCATCTTTGCCCTGCTCTTTTTTGTTGTCAGCCTCAGCGGCTGTGCCGGCCGTCTTCATAAGGCCAGCAGGCTTTTCTATGCAGATCAGCCGCAGCAGGCCCTGTCCACATTGGAAAAAGGGGACCGGTTTGGTCAGCGCAACCAGCTGTTGTTTTTGCTGGAGCGGGGGCTGGTGCTGCACCGGTTGCAGCGTTATCAACAGAGCGTCGATGTGCTGTTACAAGCGACTGAACTGATTGCTGAGCTTGAACAGATCAGTGTCAGTGAGCAACTGGGCTCTCTGGTCACCACTGAATGGTTGGTACGCTACAAGGGGGAATATAGCGAAAGACTTTGGGCCCACAGCTACCTGATGATGAACTTTCTGCTGCTCGGGCAGCATGACAGTGCCCTGGTCGAGGCGAAACGGGCGCTGGAACTGCTGGGCCGTTATCCTGAGGCGCTGCAAGAGGATTACTTCACCCGTGGGTTGATTGCCCTCTGTTTTAGCCATGTCGGTGAGGATAATGACGCCTATCTGGTGTATCGTCGATTGGCGGAAGATCTGCACCCGACCGCGGTGGCTGCTGACTTGGTACAGATCAGTGCCCGGCTCGGGCAACTTGACGAGGTTGCGCATTACCAACCTTATCTGCCGGTATTACTTCCCCATGGTGACGGCGAGTTGGTGCTGTTTGTTGCCAATGGCCGGATTCCGAAAAAGCGGCCGGGTAACGTGGTTCTGCCACCCTCAATCCGGTTTTCCTTCCCCTACTATGAGGCGCTTTCTGCGCCCCGGGTTCAGGTCGACATCCTGCCACGCAGTCCGGCGTTGCCGCAGCTGTCGAGTTCTCTCGGCGCCGTCGCCAGAAAAGCTCTTGAGGAACGTAAGCTCAGCATGATTGCGAAAGAGACTTTAAGGGTTGCCGGCAAGGAGGCGATTGCCCAGTCGGTTGGAAATGAGCATGGCGGGGCCGCAGAAGCGGCGGCCCGGGTGACCCTGTTTTTGCTGGAAGAGCCGGATACACGCTCCTGGCAGACGCTGCCGGGACGTTTGACCCTGGTGCGGGTGCCATTGTCGGTTGGCAGGCACAAGTTGCGTTTGAAAATCGGCACACCCGGGTTCACTGGACAGCGGGTGGTGGATCTTCCAGAGCTGGAACTGCGCAAGGGCCAGCGGGTTTTTCATTCCGTACGACTGAAATAAACAAGTTTTGATGTGGCAGAAAGAATCCTATGAAAAGTTGGGACGGTAATCCCCGGCCGGTTGTTACCAGGCTGGAACCGGGCGTGCAGATACTTGATGAATAGTTACTAATGGATAAGTCTGTACGGATAAAAACTTGTTCCTTTTTCTGCGTCGTCCATAGGCATGTCCGAACGAACAAATTATTTGACTCGGCAGAAACTTTTGCATAAAGTTTCCCGTACGGATAAATTTTGCTCAACGAGTGCTGCGGAGAAAC
>WTCI01000240.1 GCA_013138655.1 Desulfuromonadaceae bacterium
CCATCTCCAGGTGCGTCATTACGGCTGCGTGTTTTCCATATAGATACTCGTCCGGCTTGTATTCCGTCGCACCCGTAGCTAGAATCGCCACACCGTGTTCGATAGTTGATGGAGAGGCCCCGTTGGATATTGTGGTCTTGAAATTACCCACAAACCCATCCACAGCGTCGATCGAAGTCCCCAAATGAATGGTGATCGATGAATTGGATTCCACTTCCTGGATCAATTTTTTGACGAATTCACCGATATTTTCATCTTTATAGGTATGATCAAGTTTTCTGGCGTTTCCGCCCAGGACTTCCGATTTTTCGATGAGATGAACCGGGTATCCCTGTTTTGCGAGAGAAAGGGCTGCGGTCATCCCCGCAAGGCCGGCGCCGGCCACCAGAGCCCTGCGGCTCACCGACAGATCCGTCTCCCATAGCGGCTTCAGAAGGGCCGACTTGGCCACCGCCATTTTAACGAGAGTTTTGGCTTTTTCCGTGGCCGCATCCGGATCATCGGCATGGACCCAGGAATCGTGGTTGCGAATGTTGGCCATTTCAAACAGATATTTGTTTAGCCCCGCGCTGATCAGCGTTTCCTGAAAAAGTTCCTCGTGGGTACGAGGCGTACAGGCTGCAATCACAATCCGATTCAGGTTCTTTTCACGAATGACTTGCGATATCTTGTCCTGAGTATCCTGACTGCAGGTAAACAGGTTTTCTTCCACATAGACCACCCCGGGCAAAGCTTCGGCATATTTCACCACCTCAGGCACACGAACAATGCCGCCGATATTGATGCCGCAGTTGCACACAAATACACCAATTCTCGGCATGGCGCGCACCACATCTTTTTCCGGCGGGATATCGAGGGTCTTTGTGCGCGTGTTTCTGGCAGGTGCCAGTTTCTCAGTCGCCGCGCAGGCTGCAGCGCTTGCTTCCATCACGGACTGGGGAATATCTTTAGGCCCGGTAAAAGCGCCGCAGGCATAGATCCCAGGCACCGTTGTCGCCACGGGCGTAAAAGAACTCGATTCGATAAAACCGTATTTATCAAGGCCTATACCGATTCGGTTCGAAAGCGTCTTTACATCGGGTGCGATCTCCAGTCCTGTGGATAAAACGACCATATCAAATGTTTCCGCTTTTGGCGTTCCGTCTTCTTCCACATATCGAAGCTGCAAATCGTCTGTTCCGGATACGGGCTCCACGGTGTGTATTCATGACGGAATGAAACGCACTCCGTTTAGTTTGGCCTTTTCATAGTACCGGTCGAAATCCTTTCCCTGGGTTCGCATATCCATGTAGAATATCGCACAATCCAGGGGTTCGCCGGCATGTTCTTTGGCCATTATCGTCTGTTTGACGGCATACATGCAGCATACCGACGAGCAGTATCCGTTGCCGCACCGGTTCGTTTCCCTGGACCCGACGCATTGCAGCCACGCGATCTTCTTCGGCTGCTTTTCCGTCTGCTTTTTCGTCCGCTTGCTCGAAGGCCGGACCAGATGCCCCCCGTACGGCCCGGTCGCAGACAGGATTCGTTCAAATTCCATGGAGGTTACAACATCGGGACGACCGCAATATCTATAATTATCAGCCCGGCCCGGGTCAAAAGACCGAAACCCCAACGCCAGAATGATCGACCCGACATTCAACGTAATCGTTTTTTCAGTGTCATCGAAGTTGATGGCACCGGACGGACAGAACTTCTCGCAGGCTTTACACTTGCCATTTTTGAAGTAAATGCAGCTGTCCGCATCGATCGCATATTTCAAGGGTACGGCCTGGGAGTATGGCACGTAAATCGCCTTGCGTTTGATCAGTTTTTCGTTATAAACGTCTTCCACCTTTTTGGGACATTTTTCTGCACACATACCGCAGGCAATACATTTTTCCGTGTCCACATACCGGGGATGCTGAATAATAGTTACCGAAAAATCGCCCTCTTCACCCGAAATTTCTCCCAATTCCGAAAGGGTAAGCAACTCAATATTGATATGCCGGCCGACCTCGACCAGTTTAGGGGCGAGAATTCACATGGAACAGTCGTTGGTGGGAAAGGTCTTGTCCAATTGGGCCATAGCACCGCCGATTGCCGGTGATTTTTCCACCAGGTAGACAAAAAATCCCGAGTTCGCCATGTCTATCGCTGCCTGCATCCCGGCGATGCCGCTGCCGACCACAAGAACCGCTCCCTGCAAGTCCTGTTTTATATGGGTCTCACTCATGTCCTCTCTCCGTTTTTCATTATTGGAAGTAGCCTGTTTTACCATACTTCGCGTTCGAGCCGCTTGAAAATGAACATCAACTGCTTCTGTGTGAGTTCGCCCACGTGCTCGTTACTCCACTTCAGATCGCCGGAGATAATGGCGGCCTTTGCCTCACTGGACAGGTGATACTCCTGCAGGGCTTCCGACCCGTTCTCCATCAATTCCGTCCAGAACTCTTCATCCTCCGCGGTCCTGTTCAGGACATTGGTAACTTCGCGCTTCTGAATTAACTTTTCTTCCTGGGTTTCTGCTGTCTCGGCCTGTTTTGCTTCCATGGCCTTTTTCTTGTTTTCCAAGGCCCCGCTGACCGCGCGCTTGATTTCGTCTTCCGTAAACGGCTTGGGCAGATAGTCGTAGACCCCGAGTTTCATGGCATCGACTGCCGAGTAGACACTCGAATACCCCGTAATCACGACAACCTCTGTTTCAGGCCGTTTGGCCTTAACCTGCTTGATCACTTCAAAACCGTCGATGTCCGGCAGCCTCAAGTCTGCAACGAGAAGATCAAAACCATTGTTGAAAAATGAATCGAGAGCACTTTGTCCTGTCATCGCCAGGTCGACCGCATAACCTTCTTCAGTCAGGACCATCTTGAGTCCGTTGGCGATGCTGTGTTCATCCTCCATCAAAAGGATGTGGGGCGGCGGCATTTTATGTGCCTGCCCGCTGCTGATTCCTGTATCAATTGTTTCCATGGTGTCCCTCCTTTTCTCACGGTTATAAATGGAAATATGCTTACG
>WTCI01000075.1 GCA_013138655.1 Desulfuromonadaceae bacterium
GGCGGACAATTTTGGCGAGCCGAAGGAAGCGCTGAACTATGCGATGTCAGCTTATCGCCTGCAACCGGGTGACCCGAGGATTATGGATACCCTGGGTTACGTCCTGATCAAGGCAGAGCGCCCCGAAGATGCCGCGATTCTGCTCGAAAAAGCACATCGGCTATTGCCTGAGGTCCAGACTGTTGCCTTGCATCTGGCGATGGCAAAAGCGCGGTCAGGTCAATCAGCCGCAGCTAAAGATCTGCTGCAACAGGTGATCGAAAAAGGCACTGAAGCAGAAATTGTCCAAGCTCAAGACATTTTGAAATCCTTATGAGATTATGCTTTCGTAAAAAGCGTCGGATAGATTGATGATCAGACCAAAATATTTCATCATTTTAATCGACTTTCTTCTCGCCTGTCTGTGCCTTGCTTGTGCCCATGTGATAAGGTTCCGGGGGACAGATGGGCTGGGTCTTTTGTTGGATGGCGGTCTGTTTCGGGTTCTTTGCTACCTGTTCGCCGTCCTGCTTTGTGCCTATTTCTTCGAACTCTACCAGACCCATAAATTTGTCAGTCGTCAATTTATTTTGTTCCGCTCGGCAGCGGCTTCACTGACTGCTTTTCTCCTCCTCTCAGCACTGTTTTACCTTTTCCCGAGTTTGCAATTCGGTCGTGGTCTGCTTTTTCTTACATTTTTTATTTTTACCGGTCTGCAGATCTGTTCCCGTTTCGCCATTCGCAGGTTTTCGCGGGCCTCGCAGTTTGCCACCAGGATTCTGATTGTCGGGACCGGGGAACTGGCGCAAAAGATCGCAGATATTATTCCCGAGGACCGGAATATCCACAGTTACGTCAGGTTTGTCGGTTGCTGTAAGGGAGCGATCGCTGTCAATGCGGATTCTATCGTCGGAGAAATTGCTCAACTTGGTGATTTGCTTCATGATTATCGGCCACAAAAACTGATATTGGCGCTGAGCGAACGGCGGGGTGCGCTGCCGCTGAAGGAGATCATGCACAGTAAAATGCGTGGCGTTGAAGTGTTTGATGCGACCAGCTTCTATGAGCAGGAAATGGGCTGCCTGATGGTCGAAAATATGCAGCCCAGCGAATTTATTTATACCCAACGTTTTCGGATGACACCATTTATGCGTGCGTATAAACGTGTCTTTGATGTGGTCTTGTCGTGCGCCGGGTTGGCTGTGACATTGCCGCTGCTGCCATTGCTGGCACTGATCATCAAATTGGATTCTTCCGGGCCGGTTTTCTACAAACAGTTGCGTGTCGGGGAACGTGAAATTGAGTATTTTGTTTATAAGTTTCGGACCATGACCCATGACGCTGAGAATGAGACCGGTGCCGTCTGGGCACAGACAAACGACCCGCGGGTCACCAGGGTCGGGCAATTTATGCGTAAAACCAGGTTGGATGAAATTCCGCAGTTATTCAATGTGCTGAAAGGGGACATGAGTTTTATCGGGCCGCGTCCGGAAAGAATGGCTTTCGTGGAGCGGCTGGAAAAAGCTATTCCCTATTATTCGACCCGGCATTTTGTCAAACCGGGCGTCACCGGATGGGCTCAAGTTCGCTATCCTTACGGCGCCTCGGATGAAGATGCCTTGGAAAAATTGCGCTACGACCTGTTTTATATCAAAAATTATTCAATTTTTCTTGATTTCAGAATTATCCTTGACACGGTCAAGGTTGTAACCTCTGGGTTTGGTGGGAGATAGAATTATGAGATATGTTCTGGCAACGTTGTTATGTCTGTTGGTGCTGGCTCCAGTTTGTGCCGAGGATTACTTGGTCGGGAAAGGAGATGTCCTGGAAATTTCCGTTTGGGGGGTGCCGGATATGAGTCGTTCTGTTGTTGTGCGCCCTGACGGCAAAATCACTTTACCTGCGGTTGGAGATGTTGTTGCGAATCAGGTGACGCCGGAAAGGCTGGGTGAACAACTGACCGAGAAGATGAAAGAGTACGTCAAGCAGCCAATCGTCACCGTGTCTGTGGCGCAGATTCGCAATAATCGGGTCTATATCACCGGTGGTGGCATTTCGCGGGTGTTTGACATGGTGAAGCAAACGACGTTGATGAAGTTGATGAGTGAATTGGGTGATTTTTCCGCGACGGACTTACGTCGTGCTTACCTGTCGCGAGACGGGAAGAAAATCGATACAGATTTTTATGCGCTCTATTATGAAGGGGATATGACGAAAGATGTGGAGTTGAAAGCAGAGGATATTATTTTTATCCCGAGTAATAAAGGTAATCTGGTTTATGTCCTCGGCGCTGTCGGCAACCCGCAGAACCTGCAGTATTACGAAGGTATGAAAATTCTGGATGCCATTCTGGCGGCGGGTGGTTTTACTGAGTTTGCCAAAGAAAATACGGTTTATGTGATTGATAAGGATAAAAACAAACGTCGCATTGATCTGAAAAAGGTCACCCGCGGCAAGGATATCGCCGAAAATATCGCCCTGAATCCAGGTGATTATGTTATCATTGAAGAAGGTATTTTTTAAGGAAATCAAATAGATGCAGCAGAACATTAAAGAGGTTTATAGGTATTTACGAGCCCTCTCTCGTTACCGTTATATCGCGACGATTCTCGCTTTGGTGGTGATGACAGTTATCGGTGGTTACAGCTTCACCTTGCCGAAACAATACCAGGCAGACAGTACGGTCTTCATTGAAAAAAATGTTATCGACAGTCTGGTCAAGGGGATTGCGGTCACCCCGAATATCAATGACAAGATCCGGGTCTTGAAGTATGCGCTTTCCAGTCGTGATCTGATTACTAAAACGTTAGAAGAAATTGATTCGGAAATTTTTACCAAAACAAATGCCGAGCAGCAGGCCTATATCGCCGGTTTAAAAGAAAGAACCAAGATCAGTGTCAGAGGGAATGATCTTTTTACCGTCTCTCTGGTCGGGGGAGATCCTGCTTTTATCCAGAAATATATAAATGCTCTGGTGGTTAAATATGTTGAAGAAAGCACTTCATCCAAACGTGAGGAAGCTTACGGCGCAAGTCGCTTTTTGAGCGAACAGATAGATACTTTTAAGGAAAAGCTCGAGAAGGCTGAGGATGTCATCATTGCCTTTCGCAAGAATCAAGGTATTTATTTTTCGGTTGATGAAAAATCGACGGTCGCAGAAATAAAGAAATATTTGACGCAAATTGAAGGAATCGAGCTTTCGCTGGAAACCCTGGAAGCAAAAAAGAGGCAGTTGCAAGGGCAGCTGAAGACGCTCAGTCCGACCATAGAAAGTATTTTCAGTTTTGATGACGGTTTAGCCGGGATTGAAGGTGATCCTCAACTGGCGGCAATGGAAAATCACCTGAGTAATTTAAGATTGCGTTATACGGATAATTACCCCGAGATTGTCCGATTAAAATTTGAAATAGAAATTTTGCGCAAGCGTCTGCAAGACCAGGAGGAGCCGGTCCAGGATTCCGAAGGTTCAAAAATGACCTCTTTGAACCCACTGTACCTGGATGTGCAGCAGCGTTTGTTGGAAGTTCAGGGGGAGCTCTCATCAGAACAGGCAAAAATAAAGAACCTGCAAAGAATGCTCGCAAAACGTGAAAAAGAACTTCATGAAGTTCCGGCGAACAGAAAAGAACTCAATGTTCTGATCGAAGAACGAAATTCTTATCAAAAAATTTATCAGGATTTGCTCGCTCGCATGGGGAAATCCGAGGTTTCCAAGCAGATGCAGCTTGCCGGTAGAACGGCAACGTTCAGAATTGTCGACCCGGCTGTTTTTCCAGAGGCCCCCATTTCTCCCAATATGCTGAAAATGTTTTTATTAGCCGTTGCCGGAGGGCTGGGTTGTGCGGCTGGGTTGGTTTTCTTATTGGAAAACCTAGATACCAGGGTCAGGGATGTTGATGTTTTTAAAGCTCTGGGGATCGAAGTTCTCGCAATTGTACCCAATATTTCCGATCCGCGCGATCTCTGGCGTAAACGTAAGCGTGATGTCCTTTTTTTCGCCCTGACCGGTGTTTATGGTCTCTGTTTTGTCGGCCTGTTCGCGTATGAAATTTATCTACGCTAGCAGCCTGTCGGGCTTTGCGAATTGTAGCGAGAAATTGACTGTTCGAGGGCAGATTTTCGTAGATTTGAGAGCGAATAGCACCGCTATTTGTCGAAAATATACGGAAATATGAACCGACCAGACGATTTCGCAGTAGATTCTTGTGAAGTCCGACAGGCTGCTAGCA
>WTCI01000100.1 GCA_013138655.1 Desulfuromonadaceae bacterium
CCTTACTCGGATACCAGCCGGGGCAGCTATGTGTTGTCCTGCCTGGACTGTCATGAACCCCACGGTTCGGCCAATGCTTATCTGATCCGCAACAGTGTCAATGCCGGAGCCGTTTCCGTGCCGGACTGGTCGCCGGTGGGCTGGGATAATTTGTGCAATCGTTGCCACGATAGAGGTCATCATAAGACCTCAGAATTTAACCTTAACTGCACTGATTGCCACATCCCGCACGTCGGCAAACAAGAGTGCACCTATTGCCATTATCATGGCAGTTTCGCCGGTGGTTACAAGACATTCTGATGCGTTTCAGTTTGCTGGGATCAGCAGTCCCTCATTGAGGGCAAATTCCAGCATCTCTGCCCCGTCTTCCGGGGTCAATCCGCGTATCAACTGCTCTCCGGTTTTTTTTCCGTCGGCGGCCAGCAGCATTTTGGCGAAGTCCTCCTGGAGTGATTCCACAACAAACTCCCCCTGCCGGCGGAGAAAGATGACATAAGCCGGTTCCACAGTCAGTTGTTTTGCCAGCGTTGTCAACGGTTGCCCGCCCCATTCCCCCAGCTCTTCCACATCATAAGTGAACTTCTGCAGCCGCACCTGAGGATTCAGTCGCCAGCGCTGCAGGGCAGATTGCCTTTGCGGCGGCAGTTTTTGCGCCGGGTGACACTCCCCTGCCAGCAGCATTTCCGCACAGGCAAAATGGTAGTTGATCAGGTCTTCGGTGATCCGCAGCAATTTTTTCTGCCCGGCTTTTCGCAATTGTTCAGCGACAAATTTCTGCTGCAAGGGCAGAATTTCAACCGCTTGCCAGTGCTCTGCCGTCAGCATCTTTTCAGCACTGATCCCTGCTGCTCCCTCCAGCCAGTTGGCGAAGTCGGCCAGCAAGGCCGCCGGTGTCCGTTTGAGAGCGGCGCAGACCTGCAGGAAAAACCCGACGGCGCGGCCGCGGTTGTAAAAGATGTCGGTGGCCGCCGCCAGTTTCCGGCTCGCCGCCAGCTGTTCAGACGGATAGCTGCGGTTTTCGATGATCAGGTAAGGTGGTTGCGGATCGGCTTTGAGGCCGAATTCCAACTGCCGCTGGTAAAGCTCGGTTCCCGGCAATACCGCCAGGGGGAAGATATCGACCTGGTTCGGCTGTTGTTGCAGGGAAAAGTCGAGGCTTCGGCAGAACCCGTCGTGGTTGTCGTCGGGCAATCCGTAGATCAGGTCGAGCCCGTAGGTAACTCCAGCCATGGAAAGCTGCTTCAGGGCCCGTTCCATCTGCCCCGGCCTGAGTGCGCGGTGCAGCGGTTTGAGGACCTGCGGATCAGCCGATTGCAGACCGATCTGGACCGAGCAGGAAAGTTGCGCGAGCAGTTCCGCCGTCTCTGCATCGAGAAAATCAGCCTTGGCCTCAAGGTGGTAATGGATCTGCGGGGCCTTTTCGATCAGCAGTCGCAGCAACTGCTTGCCCCGTTCCGGCGGAGCATTGAAAGTCGAATCGAGAATCCAGACCTGTGCGACCCCCTTGGCGACGAATAGTTCCAGTTCCGCACTCAGCCGCTCCAGTGGGAATGGCCGCACGCCCTGATGCCCTTTGGCGTCGTAGCAAAAAGCACAGTTAAAGCGACAACCGCGCGCGACCTCCCAGAGTACGCCACAGCCTTCAGTTAACGGGAGAATCCCTTCCAGCCAGGGGGAAGGGAGAGACGAAAGATCGCGACAGACCGCCGGTTTGGCAGGACGCGCTGTTTCCGCGTCGGCAGGCAGAAACCCGGGGAGAGCAACGGGGGTTCGCCCCGCAGCCAAGGCTTGCAGCAGTTGCCCGAAAGACTCTTCCCCCTCTCCACAGATAACGCCGTCCAGTTCCCCTTCAAGCAGCACATTTTCCGCATCGGCACTGGCTTCTGGCCCCCCGACGATGAGCAGCAGATTCGGTCGTGCTTTTCTTAATTCGCGGCAGAGTTGCAGAATTTGCAGGCGATTCCAGAGGTAGAGCGGGAAAGCGATCAGCTGGGGCTTGCGTGCCAGGAACATCTCCACCAGCTCGGCCGTGTGCTGTTGCGGGAAGAGATCGAGCAGTTCGGTTTGTCGACGCAACTGCGGCGGCAAACAGGCTTTCAGGTTGCCTGCCGCCAGGGCGACCGCTTGCACTGAGCGGCGCACGTGCAGGGTCGGAATGAGGACGGAAAGTGAATTTTGGCGGACGGGAGATTTCAAATGACCTACTTCTTCAGAGTGACCTTGATACGTGGCTTACCGTCACTGCTGTCGATACTGAAAACAACCGGATTTTCACCGTAACGTTGGTGGATCTTTTCCCGCTGGGAATCCAGAAACGCAGCCACTTTGCTGATACTTGGCGCAGCACCGCTCAAACCGCAGGCTTGCCTGGCGGCAGCCAGTTCACCTTGTAACCGTTCCACCTCGGCACGTGACGAAGCGGTTGCCGGTTGTGTTGCTGTCGCCGGTAATGAAGGGGCGGTTGTTTTGCCGGTATGACGATGATATTTGCCTTCATCGATCAAGCGCAGGATGCGATCCCAATAGTGTGAATAGGACATGAAACGAGAGGTCAGCCCCTGGCAGCGGAACTTCAGGTCGGTCCAGACAATGCGCCGATTGGTATACTGACGGAGGCGCCGGGCCAGATTTTTACGGTCTTGAAAAGGTTCCCGTTTCTCCACTCCGGCAAAATACTGCTCGTAGCGGATTTCCAGCGCTTTGATCTGTTGCTGGATTTCATCCAGTTCATATCCCAATATGCGGCGTTCATCCATGCGACTTGCCCTCCAAGGTTGAAACTATACGTGACCGTTATGGTCCTGTAAATAGTGTCTGTCCGAAAACGACCATTTTCCGCGATCTCGGTGTCAATCAGCGCGCTCTTTTGTGCAGTGTATCGATATACGCCTCCTCATAAAAACTGCATCCGGCTATCAACTTCGCTCCGGTAAATTCATTACGAAAAGAAATATTGGCCACAGACACACATGGACAACTGATGGACAAAATCAAAAGCTTGTCTCGCACAAAGCCACAAAGCCCACTAAGAAGAACAAGGGCAAAAGCGAATTTATGGGTTGAAGATCAAAACCTGAATAATGGGTTTCCTTTGTGATCTTAGTGTCTTGAGTGAGCATAGCGAACGGGTGCAAGGATGATTGTGAACTTTTCTGATTTCAGGTTTTACGTCCCGCCCCTGTCCGTGTGGGTCCGTGGCTAAACCAGGGTAGGCACTGCCCACCTGGCCGATCATGGCATATCCCGCGTAGGGGCGCTGCTTGCCGCGCCCTCTTGACAGATTACAGATCCGCTATCAGGGCGCAGCAAGCGGCGCCCCTACCGATTCTGAAACAGCCAGACATGGTCGAGTGCTCTCACCGACCAGTCCGGTATGATTTGCTTTGTATGTCGGCGATCAGGATTCGGGCGAATACAAGATTCGCCCCTACGTTCGCATAGAATAACCACCGGCTCAATAACCAGAAAATGTTAATGCAAAATATCAGGAATGATACGGGCAATCAGCTTGACTTGCACTAAACAGTTTCGAGATAATTAAATGTTTTTTCTTTCCGAAATTACCAAGGGGATTTTCATGGATCAAAGTTTAGCAGCAGTCGTTCTGGCTGCCGGTAAAGGGACCCGGATGAAATCGGCATTACCGAAAGTGCTGCATCCGATTTGCGGACAACCGATGTTGTCCTATCCTCTGCAAGCGGCTCGCGAGGCGGGTTTTTCTCAATTGCGGATTGTCGTCGGTCATCAGGCGGAATCGGTTCAGCGGATATTTG
>WTCI01000246.1 GCA_013138655.1 Desulfuromonadaceae bacterium
AGGATCATGGTGTTGATCGACACGGACTTGCCACTGCCGGTCGAACCGGCCACCAGCAGGTGCGGCATCTTGGCCAGGTCGGAAACCACCACCTGGCCGAAAATATCCTTGCCCAGAGCCATCGGCAGCTTACCGCTGGTTTTCTGGAAGGCGGGGTCTTCGATGATCTCTTTCAGGTAGACGGTCTCGCGGTCTTTGTTGGGGATTTCGATACCGACCACGCCGCGTCCGGGGATCGGTGCAACAATCCGGATCGAAACCGCCTGCAGGGCCATCGCCAGGTCATCCTGCAGGTTGGAAATTTTGTTGACCTTGACGCCGGGAGCCGGGGCAAACTCGTACATGGTCACCACCGGACCCGGTTTGACTTCGACCACATCCCCCTCAACGCCGAAGTCGAGCAACTTGTTTTCGAGCATCTGTGCCGCTTTGGTCAAGCTCTCCTTGTCGATCGGCTTGGGTTCACCGCCCTCATGATCGAGCAGTGACAGCCCTGGCATGTGGTGGGTGCCGCTCGGTTCAAGAAAGGCGAAAGCCTCCTGGCTTTCTTCAGCCGTTTTTTTCTTCTTCTTTTTGCCGACCTTCGCTTCCGGCAGGTTCTTCGGCTCCGGCGGCAGAATGGTCGGGGCTTTGATCTCCAGGGCCTTTTTCTCTTTTTTGTGCAGTGCTGATTTTGCCTGCCGGGCTTCACGGCGTAATTCCAGGCGACGGCCGAGTCGTTCCAGAAACCCGTCGATGAACAGCACCAGGGAGAAGCGGGTGGAGAGGATGAACGAGACGAAGAAGAAGACCAGGAGGATAAGCGCTGTGCCACCGACATTAAGGTAGCTGGAGAGCGTCTGAACAATCACCCGGCCGATGGCACCACCCGCCTCATTGATCTGGCTGCCGGACAGTTGCACCCTGTCCCACTGCAGGGCCAGCAGGCCGCCGAGGGTGATTTGTAACAACAGGAAGGCGATCAGGCGAACAATGCGAAAGTGAACTTCCCGGAATTTCAGCCAGCGCCAGGCCAGGTGCAGGCAGCCGAGCGGCCAGAGGAGTGCGGTCAGGCCGAATGCCTGATAGAGCAGGTCGGCCAAGTGGGCGCCGAATACCCCGATCAGGTTGTTGACCTGCTCCGGATGAAGATTGTTGTTGAAGGAGGGGTCGTCATTGCTGTAGCTGCCGAGACAGAGCAACAGAAAAATCCCCAGGGCCAGCCAGACCAGGCCGAGGATCTCTTTGCGCATACGATTGTCAGTCGGGACTGCTGGGGGCTGTTTGCTCATAGATGATACGATTCCAATTTTTATCGGTCAGACTAGCAGAGAATAACCGAGAATGCTACTTCCAACCAGCAAACAATAGACGGCAAAACCGACCAGCTGTTTGCGGCGGACCACGTTCATCAACCAGCGGATGGCAAAGAGGCCGCTGATAAAGGCGACCAGGGCTCCTAGTGCGTAAGCGGGCAGGTCGGCTGTGGTCACCGCATGCAGATCTTTTAACGAAAGCAGCATGGCGCCACCAATGGCCGGCAGGGCCAGCAGAAAGGAAAATCGTGCGGCAGCTTCACCGTCGATACCGCGCAGCAGTAGACAGGCGATCGTCGAGCCGCTGCGGGAGATGCCGGGGATGATGGCCAGCCCTTGGACAATCCCGACCAGCAGGGCATCCTTCGCTTTGAGTTGCGGCAGATTGCGGCCATCTTTACGGAGCTTTTCCGCCAGCACCAGAAGCGTGGCCGTGACCAGCAGCATGCCGCCGATCACGGCAAGATTTTCAAACAGTCCCGCGAAGAAGTCCTTGCCGCTGAAGCCGATGATCGCTGTCGGGATTGAGCCGAGAATAATCATCCGGAAGGTGTGACGATCGTCGATGGCGTAGGGATCCTTGCGGAAAAAACAGCTGAGCAATTTCCAGATATCCTGACGAAAATAGATGATCACCACCAGGGTGGTGGCAGCATGCAGTAGCACATCGAACAGCAGCCCCGGTTGCTCAAAACCGGGCAGAAAATGCTGGGCGATGGCCAGGTGCCCCGAGGAGGAGACCGGCAGGAATTCGGTCAAACCCTGGATCAGGCCGAGGAGTGTCGCGTGTAAAATATCCATAAATTAATGGCAGTTTCTAGAAAAAAGTTAGTCGCTCGATTTAAGTCTTTAAAGCTATTTTTTAAGGTTGTCAGAAAAGGTTCAGATGCAAGGTTTGTGATGACCTGAAGTTCGAGGCGTAGTTATCTACGTCGAGAGCTGAAGGCCGAGCATAACGCAGCAGATGGACTTTTTCGGCGGCCTTTATAACTCCAGGATCACCGGCAAAATCAGTGGGCGCCGGGCGATTCTCTTGTTAAAACAACGGCGCAAAGCCTTGCGCACCCCGACACGCAACTCTTCCCAGTCGCTGACAGCGTCAAGACTGCGTTCGCTGAGCAGGTCACAGACTGCCTGTTTCGCTTCAGCGAGGAGAACTTCGCTCTCCTCATTCTCCTCCGGAACAAACCCCTTGGTAAAGATTTCCGGTCCCTGAACAATTTCACCGCTCGATTGGTTGATCGCCAGCATCAGGATCACCAGCCCATGATTGGCCAGATGGCGACGGTCACGCAACTCCATGGTCCCGACATCTCCGACCCCCTTGCCATCCACAAAGATCCTCCCGGTTTCAACCCGACTCTCAAGTTCCCAGCCGTCGTTGCCGATCAGCAAGGGTTGCCCATTTTCCAACACCTGGCTGTTTTCCTGCGGCAGACCCATTTCAACCGCCAATTGGGCATGCTTGACCAGATGGCGGTATTCACCGTGGATCGGGACAAAATATTTCGGTTTGACCAGATTATGTACCAGCTTCAACTCTTCACGGCTGGCATGGCCGGAGACATGTATCTCACTGGTTTTTTCGTAAAAAACTTCAGCCCCGCGGCGGTAAAGGTTGTTGATCAGGTCGCTGATCGATTTTTCGTTGCCGGGGATAAACTTGGAGGAGAGGATGACGGTGTCACCTTTTTCCAATGCGATCTGCTTGTGATCCCCCAGGGCAATACGCATCAGAGCACTTAAGGGTTCCCCCTGGCTGCCGGTGGTGATAATCAAGACCTGCTCCGGCGGTAATTCACGCATCCGGCGCAGATCGATAAACTGTTCCTCGGCAATTTTCAGGTAGCCGAGTTTTCTGGCAATGTCGATGTTGCTGACCATGCTGCGACCGTTGATCAGCAGTTTGCGCCCGACAGCCTCGGCGGCGTCGGCAATCTGTTGGATGCGGTGAATATTGGAGGAAAAGGTGGCGACCATCACCCGCTGTGGACAATGCGGAATGATCTCGTCCAACGCCTTCTTGACGGTCCGTTCCGAGAGGGTATAGCCTTCATTCTCAACATTGGTTGAGTCGGCCAGCAGCAGCAGGACCCCCTCTTCGCCAAACTCAGCCAGGCGGGCCAGGTCAGTGTTTTCGCCGTCAACCGGGGTCTGGTCGAGTTTGAAATCGCCGGTGTGCACCACCAGGCCAACCGGGGTACGGATCGCCAGGCCGACACCATCGACAATGGAGTGCGCTGCACGGAAGGGTTCAACTTCAAAGGGGAAGAGGTCGACTTTCCGGCGCGGCTGCACTTCAACCATCGGAACCCGGTTGTCCAGCTCAAACTCTTTCAGTTTGTTGCGCAGCAGGCCGAGAGTCAGCCTGGTGCCGTAGATGTCCGGTTCGCCGAGTCGTTCCCAGAGAAAGGGGATGGCGCCGATGTGATCCTCGTGACCGTGAGTCAGGAACAGGCCGACGATATCTTCAGTGCGTTCCTGAAGGGACGAAATGTCAGGCAGGACCAGATCAATCCCCAGCATATAGGCTTCCGGAAACATCAATCCGCAGTCGATCAGCAGGATCTTGTCGGCATATTCCAGAGCCATCATGTTCAGGCCGATTTCACCGAGTCCGCCGAGAGCGACGATGCGCAGTTTGTCAGTTGGTGAGCTGTTCATCAGTTTCCGTTCCTTCCACCGCTTGGGCAATCGGTTCGCGTACCTGCTGCACTAATTTGTCAATATCAGTATGTTTCAACCCGATGGTTTCGATCGGGGGAAAGAGCTCGATAGTGATCGGGCCGGGGTGAATGCGCAGGCTGTCACGCGACATCACCGCAAAGCTGCCACGGATGGCAACCGGTACGATAGGCACCTGGGCCTTGAGAGCGATCAGGAACCCGCCCCTTTTAAATTCCTGCAGTTTGCCGTCGGAAGAGCGTGTCCCTTCGGGGAAAATGATCACCGAAGATCCCGCTTTGATTCTTTTGGCGGCGTCATTCATGCTGTGCATCGCCTTGCGGCGATCAGAACGATCGATAGGGATATAACCACAGCGCTTCATTGCCGGACCAAATAGTGGGATATCGAACAGCTCTTTTTTCGCCAGCCAGCGGAATTGTCGTGGCAGTCCGGAGTAGAGCGCAGGAATGTCAAAGTTGCTCTGGTGGTTGATGATATAAATGACCGACCGATCCTGCGGGAGATGTTCCGACCCCTTGACCTGCACCCGCAGGCCGGCCAGGAGCAGACAACTGTGCCCCCAAAAAATACCAAGGCGGTGGACGACATTTTCACCCAGCAGGGAGATGGGGAAAGTCAGCAGCACAAACAGCAAGGTGCAGGGGTAGAATATGGCGAAATAGAAAATCGTGCGCAACACGACAACCCTCCAGAGTGTAAGCGCACAATGATACTGATTCTGCTTCCGGTTCGTCAAATGAAATTCCGGCAAGGAGATTTGAAAATTGGATCAAATCAGCCACTTTTCAATATCCCTGAATCGTATTTCCCGGGAAAAAGACAAAAAAATGGGGAACCCTGCTGATTCCCCAAAAGTGAACGTAGGAGGTAACGTTCATAATATGTTGGTGCGACCGGCCGCCGCTGAGCAGTGCGACGATCGGTCGATTGTTTTAGTTCTCCAGTTTGAGAGCCAGGTAACGGTTCGCATCTTTCCGCCGGACCAGCAGCAGAATGGTTTTTTTCTGACTTTCCTTGATCAGCTTCTTCACCTGCCTTGGTTCACTGACCGCCTGACGGTTCACTTCTTCAATCAGATCCCCACGTTTGAGGCCGGCCCGTTCAGCCAGTGAGCCTGCTTCAACAGCGGTCACCAGCACTCCTTCGGCCTCTTCATAACCCAATTGTTCGGCCAGCTCAGCGGTCAGCTTTTGCAGGCTCATCCCCAGCTTCGGGATCTTATCGCTGTCGACCGGTTTGCCTTTTTCATCGCTATCAAGGGCTCCAACGGTAACTTCTATGCTTTTTCTCCGACCGTTGCGGATGATGGTCAGTGCAACCTTGCTGTTTGGGCGGGTCAAGGCAATCTTGTTGCGGAAGCTGGCTACCCTGGTTACTTTTTTGCCATCCAGCGCGACGATGACATCCCCCTGCTTCAGACCGGCGTCCTCAGCGGGAGAATCATCGATGACCTGGGCTATGAGAATGCCTTGAGTTTGCTTGATGTCGAAAGATTCGGCCAACTCCTTGGTCAACTCCTGGATATAAACTCCCAGGCGACCACGTGTGACACTCCCATGCTCGATCAGTTGCGTGTGGATGGTTTTCGCCATATTGATCGGGATGGCAAAGCCGATGCCCATGTAACCGCCGCTACGGCTGAAGATCGCGGTATTCATGCCGATCACTTCAGCGTCCAGATTGACCAGCGGGCCGCCGGAGTTGCCCGGGTTGATCGCGGCATCGGTCTGGATGAAGTTTTCGTAGTCGGTCAGGCCGATACCGCTGCGCCCTTTGGCACTGACGATTCCGGCGGTCAGGGTGTGGGAGAGACCGAAAGGATTCCCGAAAGCCAGCACCCAATCCCCCACTTCCAGCCGGTCGGAGTTCCCGAGTTTCAGGTAAGGGAGCTTTTCCTCAGCTTCAATCTTGATCAGGGCCACGTCGGTTGGTGGATCGGTGCCGATGATTTTCGCTGTAAATTCGCGTCCGTCAAGCAGCTGAACGGTGACTCTGTCGGCACCGCCGACGACATGATTGTTGGTCATGATGTAACCGTCGGACGAAATGATGAACCCTGAGCCCTGGCCGGTTTCACGCCGTTTTTTGGTTTTTTTCGGTTCCCGTTGCTGGGGGGGCTGACCGAAAAAACGGCGGAAGAATTCATCGCCGAAGGGGTGGTTACCGAAGGGACTGGTACTTATGCTCTGTTGTTCAGCTTCCTTTTCCACCTGGATAAATACCACTGCCGGCGAAACCTGTTTGGCAACACTGCGGAAGGCCTTCCCCGTTTCACGCAGGTTCTTCAGCCCGGCATCTTGAGCCGCAACGGGGAGCGCTCCGATAATGATGAGCAACAGTGGGAGAATAGCGAGTAACAGCAGACGTTTTGTCAGGTTCATACTCGGCTCCTCAGCGGTCGTGCTTGGGGTTGATTGCGGAGAGAGGTGACGTGAGCCAATTCGATCATCTCATCCAGGTCAAAAGGCTTGTCGATAGTGATAGCGGCACCGAAGCGGCGGGCAATATCATGGGTTTGCCGATCGCCAAAAGCCGTCATGCAGATAAAGGGCGGGCGTTGTGGATTGTCAAGCTGACTCTCCAGGACTTCCAGGCCGGTCAGGGCCGGCATGCGCAGGTCGCTGATGACCAGATCATAAACATCGCCTGCTGCCAGTTTTTCCATCAGTTCCAGGCCGTTTGTACAACAACTGACCAGGTACCCGGCACGCGTTAAAGCAAAATCGAGCAACTCGCGCAGAGCATCATCATCTTCAGCGAGTAAAATATGTGGATGAGTGTCGAGACAAACAGCTTCCATTGACAATAGTTCTCCGAAAAAAGTTACCCACTTTTCTCGCAACCATTATGCCAACATTGAATCCAGAAATAACAGGCGGTTAGCTGTTTGGGGGGCGGGGCATTGTTCCCCGCTGGGGCAAAATGCCTCGGTAGAGTGGCGAAGTCAGTCGGTTTTCAGCTTGCGGTAGAGGGTTTTGCGGTCGACACCGAGCAGTCGCGCCGCCAGGGTACGGTTGCCATCCAACTGTTCGAGAACCTGGTGGATGTAGCGCCGTTCCATTTCTTCCAGGGGGAGAATGGTTCCCTGGTCAACCAGACTGACTGGCAGGGGGGCGCTGCCGGCCGGATGACGGACCTGCTCCGGCAGATCTTCTACGGTAAGCTGGTCGTGACAGCTCAGGGCCAGGGCGCGCTCGATGACGTTGTGCAGTTCGCGCACGTTCCCGGGCCAGTGATAGGCGAGCAGGATGGCGGCCACCGGTTGCGCCAAGCCGGTCACCGATTTACCGAAGCGCTGACTGAGTTGCTTGATGAATGCGAGAGCCAGTAAGAGAATATCGTTCCCCCGCTCCCGCAACGGCGGCAAGTCCAGCTGGATGACGTTGAGACGGTAAAAGAGATCGCTGCGGAAAAGGTGATTGCTGACGGCCTCGCTCAGGTTGCGGTGGCTGGAGGCCAGTACGCGCACATCGCAGGCAATTTCCCGGGTGCTGCCGAGCGGTCGCACTTTGTGATCCTCCAGGACGCGTAACAACTTTGGCTGTAAAGTCAGCGGCAATTCGGCAATCTCGTCGAGCAGCAGGGTGCCGCCATCGGCTTCGAGGAACAGCCCTTTGCGATTTTCCCGAGCATCGGTGAAGGCGCCGCGGACATGGCCGAACAGCTCACTTTCCAGCAGGTTTCCCGGCAGGGCCGCGCAGTTAATGGCGACAAAAGGCCCTTCCCTCCGTTTGCTTTGTCGATGCAAAGCCCGGGCGACCAGTTCCTTGCCGGTGCCGCTTTCGCCACTGATCAGCACCGAAGTGTTCAGGTCCGCAATGCGCAGGATCTGTTTTTTGACCTGCTGCAGTACGGCACTTTCTCCCAGCAGTTCATCGTCCGGTTGCTGGCGGCGGATCTGATCTTTCAGCAGGCGGACTTTTTTCTGCAGGTGACGATGTTGCAGGGCTCGGTTGAGGGTGATGCTGAGCAGGTCGAGATCGACCGGTTTGGTGACGAAATCGTAGGCACCGGCACGCAAGGCGGCGATGGCTGTTTCCAGGCTGCCGAAGGCGGTCATGATGACGACCGGCAGATCGGGACGGTTTTCCTGCAACTCGGCGCAAAAGTCGATGCCACTGGTGCCCGGCATGTTCAGGTCGGTCAACACCACGTCCACCTCTTCCCGGTGGAGCAGCTCGCGTGCCTGATCGACCTTTAATGCACTCGAAACCTGGTGCTTGCGGCGGCTCAGGTCTTCGACCAGTAGCTCACAAAGGGCCTGGTCATCATCAATGACCAAGATGCGTCCCGGCAGGTTGTTCTCGGTCATGTCTCTGCTCCGTGGCTGCTGTGGGGCAAATAAACGCTGAAACAGCTTCCTTCTCCGAGAGTGCTTTCAACGCTGATCCAGCCCTCATGCTCTTCAATAATGCCGTAGGCAATCGACAGACCAAGTCCCGTGCCCTGGCCAATCTCCTTGGTGGTGAAGAAGGGGTCGAAAATATGGCTGAGATCCTCGGGATCAATGCCGCTCCCCTGGTCACGAACCTGCAGGCAGCACCAGAGCTGTCCCTCATCAACAATCTTGTCCGGCACCTCGATCCCGGCCGGCGTGCTACAGATCAGCTCAAGGATACCCCCTTCAGGCATCGCCTGGATACCGTTCAAGGCCAGGTTGAGTAAGACCTGTTGTAACTGCCCCGGATCGGCATTGACGTTAAGCGGCTGGGCAGATTCCGTTAATTTGAGTTCGATCCTTCTCTCGCGGGTACTCGGTTCGAGGAGTGGCAAGACCCCACGTAGGACAGCATTAAGTTCCACCTGCTGTTTCCGGGCTTCGCCGCGCCGGGCAAAGCTGAGCAGCTGACGTATGATGCCGGTCATCCGGTCAGCCTGTTCGCCGACAATTTTTGCCGAGCGGGTGATATCTTCCGGCTCCAGACCGGCACTGCCGATCAACTTGGCACGCCCGGCGATGACGTTGAGCGGGGTTCCCAGTTCGTGGGCTATCCCGGCGGAAAGTTTGCCGAGAGTGGCCAACCGCTCGGTGTGCCGCAACTTTTCCAGTGTTTCGAGCTTTGCCGTATTGGCCGTCTGCTCCGCTTCACGAGCTTCGGCAAGTTGACCCCGCATCCGCTCGATCGTATCAGCAAGCTCGGCCAGTTCATCGGTGCCGGAAAGGTTAAGGCTGGTTTCGAAATCGCCGGTGCCGATTCGCTCCGCCTGGTCACGCAACCGGCGCATCGGTTTATTGATCCAGAAACTGCCGAGCCCGCCGACCAGCAGCAAGCTGGAAACAACCATGGCCCCCACAACCATGGCCGAACGACGCAAGCTTTCCTGGACGTAATCGTGCATTTCATCCATCGATTCAGACAGCTCGATGGCACCAATACGCCCTCCGATGGTCAGGAGTGGCAGGTAGGTGAGGAGAAAATCCCGACCGTCCGGTGACCCGGCCAGCAGGGCGACTGTTTCTTCCTCGAGCAGGTCGTCGAGTTGATCGACGGGCACGCGCGGCTGGAATTTGGGTGGTGGCTCACCGTCGATCCAGACCCAGCGGACCAGCACCTGTTCGTAACCCTGGTTGGCCCGGCTCAGAAAGCCGATGGCCTCGTCTGCACCCCGTTGCTCCCAGATTTCCGCCACCATGAACCGCAGGCTCTCACCGAGGTGGCGAGCTTCGCGGCTGAGATTTTTCTTCAGCAGCTGTCGCTCCCGCTGGATTGAGTAGTAACTGTAGACCGAAAAGATCAGGGCGACCCCGAGCAGAACGGTAATGGCGATTTTCAGCGTCAGGCGCATGAATGATTATCCGAAACTCTGGCAAATGCCGCTATTGGCAAAACATTGCTTATCCTGCTTTGCCACGGCCCGCGTGTCAAGCCGCAGAAGTTTTGCGCCGGGGCCAGTTGAACAGGGCCAGACCGGCAAAGATAAAAATTATGCCGTAGAGATGGTAATTCTGGAAAGTCTCACCGAGGAACAGGACCGCCATTAACGAAGCGAACAGGGGAATCAGGTTGATATAGAGACCGGCCCGGTTGGCACCGATCAGTT
>WTCI01000050.1 GCA_013138655.1 Desulfuromonadaceae bacterium
TCCGGTGGGGTGCCCGGGGTGGTTTCCAACCTGCAATCCGGTGGCGCGAATATCGCGACCATGACCAGCACGCCTTCAAGTCGGACCGAGGAAGTGGTCAATTATGAAATGAGCAAGGTTGTCAGCAAAACCGTGCAATCGGTGGGAACCCTGAAAGCCCTGTCGGTGTCGGTGCTGGTAGCCGATAAACTGCTTCCGGGTGCCGAAGGTGCAGACCCGACCCCGACTTCGCGCCCTGCTGAAGAGCTCAAGGAAATCGAGCAGATGGTGCGGACCGCCCTGGGGATCAACGATAACCGTGGCGACTTGATTTCGGTTATATCCATGCCGTTTGAAAGCGGTTTCGACAGTGAGCCGCTGCCGCCGCCGTCGCTCATCGACAAGATCTACCCCTTTATGCCGTTGATCAAGTACGCCCTGCTGGGAATTGCGGCACTGTTGGCTTACCTGCTGTTCCTGCGTCCGGTTCTCAAGGCCCTGCGGGGAGCCTCCGAGGAGACCGCTCTGATGAAGACCGTCGAGGAAATGGAAGCTGAGCTGAGGGCCGAGGAAGGTACGCCGCTGCTTGGTGGGCCGAACGATCCTCTGGCGCAGATCCGCCAGGAGGTTTTAGGTGGGGACATGTTGCCGGTGCAAGTGGTGAAGAACTGGCTGCGGCAGGAACCGGTAGAATCCTGATAACCCTGAATAACCTGATCGGGAGCGATCCGTGATAAAAGCGAAACACCTGTCCGGAGCCAAAAAAGCGGCCCTGCTGCTGCTCTGTTTGGGCGAAGAGGCAACCGCGAAGATTTTTGAAGCGCTGGATGATAGTGAGGTTCGGGAAATCAGCCGCTGCATGATGGATATTGAGCATGTCGATCCGAATCTGGCCCGGGAAATCCTTGAGGAGTTCAAGGAAGCGCGTGGGGGTGATATCGGGGTCTACGTCCAGGGTGAAGAATTCGCCAAACACGCCATTCTGGGTGGGTCAGATAACGATCGTGCCCAGTATCTGCTCGATCAGGTTTCATCCGGTATCGAAGGACGCCCGCTGGAAACCATTTCGAAGATGCATCCGCGGATGGTGGCCGGCTTACTGGAAGATGAACATCCACAGACCGTTGCGTTGATTCTCTCCACCCAGAAAGAGGATCATACCAGCCGTATTCTTGCCGAGTTGCCTGACGATAAGCGCGGCGAGATCATGTATCGTATCGCCAAGATCGACAATGTCTCTCCGGAGGCGATCAGCCAGATCGAGGAGGCCTTGCAGCGTGAGGTCGGCGCGGTCGTCGGCAGGGATCGCAAGCAGGTTGGCGGGATCGAGAAAGTCGTTGAAATCCTCGGCAAGATGGACAAGGGCGCCGATCAGGCGATTCTCACCAGTATCGAAGCGGTTGACCCCGATATGGCGGAAGAGATCCGCCGGATGATGTTCACCTTCGAGGATCTGGCAAGTATCGATAACCGCGGCATGCAGGCGGTCCTGCGCGAGATCAGCACCGATATGCTGACCCTGGCACTGAAAACTGCTTCCGATGCCATCAAACAGAAAATCTTCGAAAACATCTCCCAGCGTGCAGCAGATATGATCATCGAAGATCTGGAAGCCATGGGGCCGCGAAAACTCTCTGAGGTTGAAGTGATGCAGATGGAGGTCGTCAAGGTCGCTCTCAAGCTTGAAGAAGATGGAACGATTGTCATTCCAGGCCGTGGTGGAGGTGGTGATGAGCTTGTCTAAAATTTATCGTGGCGTCGAGGCCGGCGACTTAAAAGAATTCCAGTTCCGCTCTTTTGGCGAAGCCGAGCCCTTGTCGACACCGGATGCCGAGGGTCTTGACCGGCCGAGTTTTGATGAGCCGAGCCTCCCGGTCGCGGTGACACCGTCTGTCCCGGCAGCAGCGTCCGTGGCCCGGCAGCTTGAGGAAGCCTATGGCCGTGGGCGTCAGGAAGGGTTGGCGGCTGCCGAACAACGCCTTGAGTCGGCAACGCAGGCTCTGACCCAGACACTGGAAGACGTCAGCCGGCTGCGTGATTCATTGGCCCGGTCCGGCAGTCAGGACATGTTGCGGCTGGTGATGGCGGTTGCCGAACAGGTGATTCAACGCAGCATTGAAGTTGATCCGAATGTTGTCCTGTCGATTATTGAGAATGCTCTGCAAGCCTCGGTACGGTCTGACAGCTATCGAATTTGTATCAACCCGACCGATCTGGAAGGCGTCACCAAGCAGAAACCACTTTTTCTGGCCAGTATCAGCGGGCTGAAAAATATCAGCTTTGAGGCCGATGCCGCTATTTCTCCCGGCGGTTGCCGGGTCGATTCCGAACTGGGGGATGTTGATGCCACCATCGAGACCCAGCTCGAAAGTATCCGGCAGGCTCTCAATGAAGCGATAACGGAAGATTAATGCAGGATCTGGTCGCACGCATCAAAGCGGTGAGTCCGCTCAAGGTCAGTGGCAAAGTGACCCAGATTGTCGGCTTGGTTGTCGAAGGCTACTGCCCGACTGCGACCGTCGGTACCCTGTGTCAGATGATCCCCTTGGGCGGGGGGCCGCCGGTTCCGGCTGAAGTGGTCGGGTTCAAGAATTCCCGCGCCCTGTTGATGCCGCTCGGCGAACTTCGTGGCTTGGGCCCGGGCAGTCTGATCCAGGTGGTGCGCAACAGTGCCACCCTGCCGGTCGGGAATCAATTGCTCGGCCGGGTGATCGATGCCCTCGGCCTGCCGCTTGATGAACAGCCGCTGGCCCTCTGTGAAGAGGAATTTCCCCTCTATGCCCTGCCGGCCAGTCCGATGGCCCGTAGGCAGATTACCCAACCTCTCGATCTGGGGGTGCGGGCAATCAATGGGCTGCTGACCTGCGGGACCGGACAACGGATGGGTATCATGGCCGGATCCGGGGTCGGCAAAAGTGTTCTGCTCGGCATGCTGGCCAAGCATACCCGTGCCGATGTCAATGTCATTGCCT
>WTCI01000329.1 GCA_013138655.1 Desulfuromonadaceae bacterium
ATGGTTTGGTTGATCGCTTGGCGATCCGTGTTGAGACCGGCAACGGCATTTTGCCGTTGCAGTTGTTTCCCGGCGACTCCGGTTTGATTGATCGGGTGCAGGTCAATATGGGAGTCCCGCGACTGACCAGGGCCGACCTGCCGATGACCGGGCCTGCCGATGAACAGGTCATCTCTGTGCCTCTGGAGGTTGCCGGTAGACAGTTCGAGATCACCTGCGTGTCGATGGGTAATCCCCATTGCGTGATTTTTATTGAAGATGTCGAAAATTTTCCGGTGCATGAAATCGGTTCGCTGATAGAAAACCATCCCTGGTTTCCCCAGCGGGTCAACGTTGAATTTGTGCAGTTCGTCAGCCCGGTGGAAGTGATTCAGCGCACCTGGGAACGTGGCGCCGGGGAAACCCTGTCTTGTGGCACCGGGGCTTCGGCGGTGGCTGTTGCCGGGGTGTTGACCGGGCGCACCGAACGAAAGATCAGCAACCATCTGCGGGGTGGCGAACTGCAACTGGAATGGCTGGAGGGTGGAGCGGTGATGATGACCGGTCCGGCCGTCGAAGTGTTCAGTGGTGAGTTCGATCCGAAATAGTGATGGCGGACTTTTTACTTAGCCATCTCAAGACTTTTTACGAGATCACCAAATAGTGAGGTTGAAAGAGATGAAAGCCATTCTGTTTGATCTGGACAACACCCTCTATTCCCCGGAAAAAGATCTTTTTTCGCTGATTGATGTGCGCATCAATCGCTATATGGAGGAGATTGTCGTCATTGCCCCGGCTGAAGTCGATGGTCTGCGCCGACGTTACTGGAAAGATTACGGGGCAACCCTGCAGGGCTTGATCCGCCACCATGCCATCAATCCGGAGGATTATCTCGACTACGTCCATGCGGTTGATGTCGGCAGCCGTCTGTCTGTGGATGCGGATCTGCGGCAGGCGCTGGAGAGCTTGCCGGTTTCCAGTTATGTTTTCACCAACGGTTCACGTTGCCATGTCGATCGGGTCGTGACGGCGCTGGGATTGAGAGGTCTGTTTGCCGATGTTTTTGACATCCGTATTGCCAATTACCAGCCGAAACCGAACCCCGATCCTTATCAGCAGGTTCTGGACCGGTTGCAACTTGCCGGGGAGCAGTGTGTCATGGTTGAGGATCAGCCTCAGAACCTGAAAACTGCCAAGGATTTCGGTATGAAAACGGTCCTGGTCGGGCCTGAGCTGCCGGCCACCGAACAGTCTTCCTATATCGATGCCCATCTCTCTCGCCCGGCTGAAATCGGTTCACTGCTGCGGGACTGGAGCGGGGTGGCCGGCTAATGGAAAGAGCCGAGCACGATCAAGAGCTGTTACCGCTGATCGGTGCCCATGTCTCGATTGCCGGCGGCATTGAAAAAGCGATCATGCGCGGTGAAGAGATCGGCTGCACGGCGATCCAGATTTTTACTCGCAATGCCAGCCGCTGGCGGGCAAAACCGCTGGCAGCTGACTCGATTGCAGCATTTCAGCAAGCTAGATCAGCGAGCCGGATCAAATATATTTCTGCTCACGACAGTTATCTGATCAACCTGGCCAGCCCGGAGGTCGAACTGCGAAAAAAGTCGATCGAAACTTTTGTCGATGAGATGGTTCGCTGCGATCAACTTGGCATTGAAGATCTGGTCATGCATCCCGGCGCTCACATGGGGAAAGGAACAGCAGCGGGATTGGCAACCCTGACGGAGAGTTTTCGCACTGTTTTTGCGCAGGCTCCGAGCGGGGTGAGAGTTCTGGTGGAAAATACTGCCGGGCAGGGGACCTGTCTCGGAGCCCGGCTCGAAGAACTTGCGGAAATTCTCGACCGGGTCCCGCAGGGAAATTTCGCAATCTGTTTCGATACCTGCCACGCTTTTGCTGCCGGCTATGATTTGCGCACTGTTGAAGGTTATGCTGCGGTTATGGATGAATTTGATCGTTTACTGGGGGTCGAGCGCCTGGCGCTGTTCCACCTGAATGACAGCAAAAAGCCTCTCGGTTCTCGCGTTGATCGCCATGACCATATTGGTAAGGGGCAGATTGGTCCGGCCGGGTTCCAGGCGTTGATGCAGGATGCCCGGTTTGCCGGGATCGCCAAGATCATCGAGACCCCCGGGGGCGAGAATCATTGTTACGACCTTGAAAACCTTGGCCTGCTTCGCCGCATGGCGGGGCAGGAAATGTCGGGGGATTGAGATGCGTGCAGTGATTCAGCGGGTCAGTCGCGCGGGGGTGAAGGTTGCTGACGAACAGGTTGCCGCTATTGGGGCCGGCTTGTTGGTTTTGCTCGGGATCGAGACAGGTGATGATGAAAAAGCCGCCGATTACTTGGCTGAAAAAATTTCCGGGTTGCGGATTTTTGAGGACAATGCGGGTAAAATGAATCTATCGGTGGTGGATCGGGCCGGTGAACTGTTGGTGGTTTCCCAGTTCACCCTGCTGGCCGATTGCCGCAAAGGTCGGCGCCCCGGATTTTCCCAGGCAGCGCTGCCCCGGTTGGCTGAGCCGCTCTGTGATTATTTTGTGGCCCGGTTACGTGAGTCGGGTCTGCCGGTGCAGACCGGCCGGTTTCGGGCTGAGATGGCTGTAGAGCTGGTCAACGACGGTCCGGTGACGATCATGCTGGACAGCCATCGCCAATTTTGATGGCGGACTTTTTGCTTAGCCATCAGTATTCTTTTTTTGCGAGACCACCAAGATTGAAGGAAAGGAGCTGGGATGCAAAAGGTTCTGTTTGCTGTTTTATTGTTGCTGTTAATCCCGTCCGTTGGTTGGGTAAAAAGCTATTCCTGCCGTGACAGCAAGGGGCAATGGCACTTTGCGGATAACTTACAGGGTTTACCGGAAGAATGCCTCGGTCAGGAAAAAGAGATCAAGCTGCAGAGCGATAAGTTGATCATTGTCCCTGCCGCACCTGATCCGCAAAAACCGGGCGGCAAATTTCAGGACTCAGTGCGTGCCGCAGAACGGGAACAGCAAGAGAAAGAATCAGCGGCTCGGGAATTAAAGCTTCAGGCAGAATCGCTGGTCGAAAGACACCGGCAGACTGTGCAACTCAAACGTCAGGCGAAAAGGCGCTGGAGCTATGAATCGCGTACGACGATCAAGCAGGCAGACGAGGAGTTACAACAGGTTGAAAAAGAGCGACGTCAGTTGCTTGATGAGTTGGATTCAGCACGCTTGAGCATTGCCGAGCGGCGGCAAATTCGCGATTTGTTGGAGGGGATAGCGGATCAATAAATAAAGGGCCCCATTTCTGGAGCCCTTTCACTCTGAGGATTTATAGCGCTTTTTGCAGCAGACTTTCCACCTGGCTTTTCGGGACGGCACCGACCAGTTGGTCGACGATCTGACCATCTTTGAAGAGGATCATCGTCGGGATGCCGCGTACGCCGTACTGGCCCGGGGTTGCCGGGCTCTCATCGACATTCACCTTGCCGATCTTGACCTTGCCGTCATACTCTTCAGCAAGTTGATCGATCACCGGAGCGATCGCTTTGCAGGGAGCACACCAGGTTGCCCAGAAATCGACCAGAACCGGAACGGATGATTTCAGAACATCTGCATCAAAATTATCGTCAGTAAATTCTGCAACTTTATCGCCAGCCATTTGTGGTTCTCCTTTGTTCAGTGTTGGCATCTTGGTAGTTAATGAAAGCACAATTGAATTCAAATATATAGAAGCTGCCAAAAAAATCAAGTTGCAATCAACCCTGGCTGTCCAGTTGCTTGACAGGGTGAGGGCGGCTTCCTATCATGCTCCGAGCATCAATTTTGATGGTCTCGCAAAAAAGAATACGCTGGCTAAGCAAAAATTTCGACCTACAAGGCGTAGTGGTTTTTCAGGGGCGAAGGCATACATAGGTTATGTCGAGATCCTGAAAAACTGCTGCAACGCCGGAGGGCGGACTTTTTGCTTAGCCATCAAGGTTGGACTCTGCCCGAAGTGGTACGATCCGGGAGAATAATAATGAATCAACGCATTACTGCAACATGCAGCCAGATTCAGGATTTACTGGGGGAATTCTGCCGGCAACAAAATGCTGAGCTGACCCGTTTGGCAACGCAAATGGGTGCCATGTTCGCCGGGGGGGGACAGCTGCTGATTGCCGCTGGTGCGGCGTTTCAACCGGTTGCCCAGCTGTTGGCCGGCCATTTCACCTATCGGCTCGGTTTTGATCGACCGGTTTTGCCGGCGGTGACCCTGGGGAGCGATCAGATGCTCTTGACGGCCATGATGAATGCCGGCCAGTTCGATCAACGGCTGGTGCGGCATTATCGATCTCTCAGCAGCGCCCGGCATTTGTTATTGATTTTAAATGATGGCTCGCCATCCAATGCGCTGCAGTTATTGCGCGATGAAGTTATGGAAAATGAACAGCCAGTCGCCCTGATGACCGTTGCCAGAGAGCAGGAGCCGCTCTGCGGTGACGGTATTGATATCTGCCTTGAGCTGGGAACCGATTCTGTGCCGAGGCAGCTGGAGTTGACGCTGATCGCCGGACAGCTGTTGTGTGAGCTGGTCGAGTCAGAATTGTTCGGCGTTTAGGGTCTGTGTCATCATGGCTGTTGTTGCGGGATATTTTGATTTTCCGTTGGTGTTGAATCTGCGCGATCAGCAGGTCGTTGTGGTTGGCGCGGGCACTGTGGGGCGACGGAAGCTGGGCAACTTGTTGCGAGCAGGGGCGAGGATTCGTCTGGTTGATCCCTGTTTGACTGAATCGCCCTTTTGCTCAATCCGGATTGAATCGATCGGGCGCGCATATCAGAAGGAGGATCTCCGGGGAGCCAGGCTGGTTTTTGCCTGTACCGATTCCGCTGCAGTTAATGGGCAGATTGTTGAGGATGCACGTCTGCTGGGTGTTTTCAGTTGTTGTAGTGATAATTTAAAAGTGGGAGACTTTTCCCTGCCGGCAATATTGAGGCGCGGGGCGCTGCAGATCACGGTGTCGACCGGGGGGGGGAGTCCGACTCTGGCGGCCCTGTTGCGTGATCGCCTGGCAGAGCAGGTTCCTGATAGCTGGGGCCTGTCGGTGGAGATCATGGCCGCCGTGCGGCGAAAGTGGTTGACTGCCCCGCTGCGCAGTCAATATAATCAACAGGTTTTGCGTTGTTTCTGGGAGAATCAATTGCTTCCGCTGCTTGATCAGTGGAAAGTCAAGGATATCGACCAGTTGTTGCAGGAAACCTTCGGAGAAGCATTTTCTCTGGCGCAGTTGCAGATCGAACTGCCGGAAGGGATGCCATGGGGACCATGAATCTGTTGTTTAACCTGACAACTCTTATTTATTTGCTGGCCAGTATCTGTTACCTGATGGCGATGCTCGGAAAACGGCCGCAGGCAGCCCGAACCGGGCGTTGGGTGTTGCTTGCCGGGATTATCCTGCACGCCGCCTGCTTCGCTGTCCGGCATTCCACCACCGGTGGTGCCCCGGTCACCAGCTTGCACGAATCCCTGTCGTTCTTTGCCTGGTGTCTGGTTTTGTTGTTCCTGCTGCTTGATTTGCGTTTCCGCCTCTCGGTGATGGGCGCTTTTGCCGGTCCGCTGGCTTTTCTGCTGATGCTCGGCAGCGCCGTCAGTCCGGACGTGGTCGTCCAGCTCAACCCGATGCTGAGAAGCTGGCTGTTCCCGGTCCATATTGTCTTTGCCTTTTTCGGCAATGCAGCTTTTGCCCTCGCTTTCGGTGCCGGGGTGATGTACCTGGTCCAGGACCGGATGCTGAAGAGCAAGCGTTTTACCAGGATCTATCAATTATTACCGTCCCTCGGCACCCTTGACAAGGTGAATTACACCTGCCTGAGTGTCGGTTTTCCGTTAATGACGCTGGGAATTATCAGCGGGGCCTTCTGGGCGAACACTGCCTGGGGTGCCTACTGGAGTTGGGATCCGAAAGAAACCTGGGCGCTGATTACCTGGTTTCTCTATGCGGCCCTGTTGCACGGCCGGTTGACGATCGGCTGGCGCGGCCGCAAAGCGGCCATTTTTTCCATTATCGGTTTCCTGTTCCTGCTGTTTACTTTTCTCGGGGTGAATCTGCTGCTTGACGGTCAACACACCTTCGAAGCTTTTGCCCAGCTGTAACCGGAGTCTGGAAAACAGACTATGAATATTGTTGTAGTGGGGTTGAGTCACAAGACGGCCCCAGTCGAAATACGTGAAAAAGTCGCCTTTCCTCCCACTGAAATGGAGACGCCGCTACGGCAGATGCTGGCCCTGCCGGCTGTTGCCGAAGGGGTGATTGTTTCCACCTGCAACCGGGTCGAACTCTATGCCGTAAGTCGCACCCCGGAAGCTGCTGTTATTGAGCTGAAACGCTTCCTGGCCGATTTTCACCAGCTCGCGGCAGATAAATTGTCTGAACATCTCTACGACCTGGAAGGGAAAGACGCTATCCGGCATGTTCTGCGGGTTGCCTCCAGCCTTGATTCAATGATTATCGGCGAGCCGCAGATTCTCGGTCAGATCAAGACGGCTTACGGTTACGCCAGCGAATATAAAACCCTCGGTTTGATCCTTAACCGCTTTTTGCACAAGGCGTTCTCCGTGGCCAAACGAGTCCGTACCGAAACTGCCATCGCCAGCAATGCGGTTTCGGTTTCATTCGCTGCGGTGGAACTGGCGCGGAAGATTTTCGATGATCTCGAAGACAAGACGGTCATGTTGATCGGCGCCGGGGAGATGTGTGAACTGGCGGCAAGACACTTTGTCAATAACGGGGTGAAGAAGGTCCTGGTGACCAACCGGACCTTTGCTCGGGCCGAGAAGCTGGCCGCCGAGTTCAATGGCGGGATAGCGGTCTCTTTTGAGAATTTTCGTGAGCAGTTGCACCGTGTCGATATCGTATTGTCCTCGACCGGAGCCCCCGATTACGTGCTCTCGGCGAAAAGGGTCAAGGAGATTATCAAACTGCGGCGGCATAAGCCGATGTTTCTGATCGATATTGCCGTACCGCGTGATATCGATCCCCTGGCCAACAAATTTGATGGTATCTACCTGTATGATGTTGATGATCTGCAGGGAGTGGTTCAGGCCAATTTGAAGGGGCGGGAGAAGGAAGCGGCCAAGGCCGAGGCGATCATTGACGGCGAGATAGAGCAGTTCCAGCGTTGGTTGACGACCCTTGAGGTCAAGCCGACCATCGTTGCCCTGCGCCGTCAACTGGACCAGGTGCGCAAGACGGAACTGGAAAAGACTTTTGCCAGCCTGAACGCTTTGGGGGACAAGGAACGCAAGGCGATTGAGGCGATGACAGCTGCCATCGTTAACAAGATATTGCATCACCCGACCAATATTTTGAAACAGTCCCAGAACGGTGGCGGCGGTGACCAGTACGTTGATGCCGTCCGTACCCTCTTCGACCTGCCGGAAAGTACTGATGCTCAGCAGGATGAGGCTGAACCGTCGGTCGACAATTAAAAGGAGTTTTATTATGGCTACCCGGACTTTACGTATCGGCACCCGTGCCAGTGCCCTGGCTCTCTGGCAGGCGAACTGGGTCAAGTCGGAGTTGGAAAAGAAATATCCCGACATGGAAGTGACCCTGACCAAAATCCAGACGCAAGGGGATAAAATTCTTGACGTGCCCCTGGCAATGGTCGGTGGCAAGGGACTGTTCGTTAAAGAAATTCAGGAAGCAATGCTGCGTGACGAGATCGACATCGCCGTTCACTCGATGAAGGATGTGCCGACCTTTTTCCCCGAAGGGACCGGGCTGCGCTGCATCACCGAGCGGGAAGACCCGCGTGACATTGTTGTGTTGAAAGAGGGCTATAACAGCTTCAACGATATCCGTCAGGGCGGGCGCATCGGTACCAGCTCGCTGCGCCGTAAAGCCCAGCTGCTCAACCTGCGTCCCGATCTGCAGATGATCGATATCCGTGGCAACGTGCAGACCCGCATCAGCAAACTGACCGAGGATAACCTGGATGCCGTAGTACTGGCCGCCGCCGGCATGCACCGGCTCGGTTTCGGTGAACAGATCGGTGAGTACCTGGAGCCGGAAACCTGCTTGCCGGCCATCGGCCAGGGAGCACTGGGGCTGGAGAGTCGCATTGCTGACGATGAAACCAACGCCCTGATCGATTTCTTCAATCACCCGCCGACCGCTTATGCGGTGATCGCTGAGCGTGCCGTGCTGGCGACCCTCGAAGGTGGCTGCCAGGTGCCGATCGCCGCTTTCGGTACGGTCGCCGGCGAGCAGCTTGATTTGATTGGTTTGGTTTCCAGCGTTGATGGTCAGAACATGCTGAAAAAAACCATGCACTGTCACGTTGATCAGGCCAAGGAAACCGGCGTTGCTTTGGCGAAACAGCTGCTGGCCGAAGGTGCCGGGCCGATCCTCAACGAGGTTTACGGCTGTGACACCTTCGCGGACAAGGATTGATCCTTGGCCATTGGCAAGGTTTACCTGATCGGGGCCGGGCCGGGAGACCCCGGTCTGCTGACCCTCAAGGGGCGCGACTGTCTGGCACGGGCCGACGTGGTTATTTACGATTACCTGGCCAATCCGTTGTTGCTTGACTATGCTCCGGCAACTGCGGAAAAGCTTTACGTCGGCAAGGTGCGCGGCAACCATTCCCTCCCCCAGGAGGAAACGAATGCGCTGTTACTGGAAAAAGCCCGGGCTGGTTTGCAGGTTGTCCGCCTGAAGGGGGGCGATCCGTACATCTTCGGTCGCGGAGGTGAAGAGGCCGTTTTTTTGCGAGAGCATGGCGTCCCCTTCGAGGTGATCCCCGGGGTCACGGCCGGTTTTGCCGCGGCCGCCTACGCCGGGATTCCCCTGACCCACCGTGATGTCACCGCCAGTCTGGCACTGCTCACCGGCCATGACCACCCTGAACGTAAACTTTCCAGCTTCGACTGGGAAAAGTTGGCGACGGGTCTCGGTACACTGATATTTTACATGGGGATGTCTAACCTCAAGCTGATCAGCGACGCATTGATCAAGCATGGCCGCCCGGCAGCAACCCCGGTGGCGGTGGTACAGTGGGCAACTTTGCCACGTCAGCAGACCCTGGTGGGAACCCTGAAAACCATCGCCGAGGATGTTGCCCGCGCAGGAGTCAAGCCGCCGGCGGTGATCATCATCGGTGAGGTCGTGAAATACCGCGAAGAACTGCGTTGGTACGACAATCTGCCGTTGTTCGGTAAACGCTTCCTGATTACCCGGCCACGAGCCCAGGCCGCCGGCTTTGCCCGTTTGCTGCAGGAACAGGGTGCAGAAACGATCTGCATCCCGACGATCGAAATTGCTCCGCCGGAAGATCTGCGGCCGCTGGATGCAGCGGTGCGGCGGATCGGCGATTTCGACAGCCTGATCCTGACCTCAACCAATGGGGTCGAGGCCTTTTTCGCGCGGTTGGCTGCGAACCGACTGGATCTGCGTAATCTGGCCGGTGTGCAGCTGGTTGCCGTTGGGCCGAAAACCGCCGCTGCTATTGAAGCACATGGTTTGCGGCCTGATCTGGTCCCGGAAAAATTCCAGGCGGAAGGGGTGGTGGAAGAGTTGCTGGCCCAAGGGGTGGCCGGCAAACGGATTCTTTACCCGCGGGTCGAAATTGCCCGCACCCTGATCATCGACAAACTGCAGGAAGCCGGGGCCGAGGTGGTGGCTCCGCTCGCTTACCGGACGATCAGGCCGAAAGGGCAAGAGGAGATGATCCGCCGGTTGCTGAGTGCCGGAGAATTGGATGCCATCTGCTTCAGCTCTTCTTCCACCTTCGATAACCTGTTGGCCATGTTTGGCGATGAGCTGAAAACCCTGCAAGGGCGCACCGAGTTTTTTTCCATCGGGCCGCTGACCTCGGAAACTATCCGCAAGCACGGTTTTGCGGTCGCGCTGCAAGCGGAGAAATGGACCATCGACGCGCTGGTTGCAGCGATGGTTGATTATTACAATAAAAACCGGGGACAGAATTGAATTCTGTTCCCGCCTGATAAAAGGAGTCGTCCATGTATTTCCCTGCTTACCGTCCCCGTCGCTTGCGCCGCAACGAGAATATCCGGCGCATGGTGCGTGAAACCCATCTGCATGTTGAAGACTTGATCTACCCGATGTTCAGTGCCTTCGGGGAGAATATCAAGAAAGAGATCTCGTCAATGCCGGGCATCTATCAGCAGTCGATTGAAAATATCGTTGCTGAAGCGAAAGAGGTGCATGAGCTGGGCATCCCGGCGGTGGTTCTGTTCGGTATTCCTGAAATCAAGGATGCCGTCGGTTCCGACGCCTACTGTGAAACCGGGATCATCCAGAACACCATTCGGGCTATCAAGGAGGCGGTGCCGGAGCTGACGGTGATCACCGATGTCTGCATGTGCGAGTACACCGATCACGGCCACTGCGGGGTTATCAAGGATCAGGATGTCGACAATGATGCCACCCTTGAGCTGCTGGCCCAGGAGGCTCTCTCCCACGCTCAGGCCGGGGCTGATATCGTCGCTCCGTCCGATATGATGGACGGTCGGGTGGCGGCGATTCGCGATATCCTGGATGAAAACGGTTTCAGCGATATCCCGGTGATGAGTTATGCTGTCAAGTACTGCAGTGCTTACTACGGGCCCTTCCGCGATGCGGCCGAATCGGTCCCGCAGTTCGGTGATCGGCGCAGTTACCAGATGGACCCAGCCAACCGGTTGGAAGCGTTGCGCGAGGCGCATCAGGATGTCGCCGAGGCTGCTGATTTCCTGATGGTGAAACCGGCATTGGCTTATCTGGATGTCCTGCGTGAACTCAAAGATAATTTTGATCTACCGTTGGTGGCTTACAACGTTTCCGGTGAGTACAGCATGGTTAAGGCGGCCGCTGAAAAAGGTTGGATCGACGGTGACCGGGTGATGATGGAAACCCTGCTCGGCATGAAGCGCGCCGGTGCGGATCTGATTATCACCTATCACGCCAAGGAAGCAGCGCGGTTGCTGAAGGGGTGAGAGGGCTGTAAATATTGAGTCAACAAAAAGGGCTGCCGGAGATGGCAAGCCGTTTACCTTTCGTGTTGGTTTTTTCTTGACAATCCCTCTCAACCCCTTAGCCTTAGCGGCTAGGGGGTTTTTCTTATGTCTGTTTCTAGAAACAGAGAGGCTCTGCCGCGCATCCCGCT
>WTCI01000141.1 GCA_013138655.1 Desulfuromonadaceae bacterium
TTTTGACCAAAGAAGAAGGTGGACGTCACACCCCGTTCTTCAAGGGTTATCGTCCCCAGTTCTACTTCCGGACCACCGACGTGACCGGGATTGTCACCCTTCCGGAAGGGATCGAGATGGTCATGCCTGGCGACAACATCGCCATGACGGTTGACCTGATCACCCCGATCGCCATGGACAAAGAACTGCGTTTTGCAATCCGCGAAGGTGGCCGTACGGTCGGTGCCGGCGTGGTTAGCGAAGTTGTTGAGTAATCTCTAGTAAGACACTCCCGCCCGGCAGCGACCGGGTGGGACTCTTGAGGTAAGCGCTATGCGTGATATTGTCACCCTGGCTTGCACAGAATGCAAGCAGCGGAACTATACCACCACGAAGAACAAGAGGAACACTCCGGACAAGTTGGAGTTCAACAAGTACTGCCGCTTCTGTCGTAAGCACACTCCCCATCGGGAGACGAAGTAAGTAGGTAAAATCTGTGGTTGCAGGTTCATCCAGGTTGAACTACAGGCCAGTAGCTCTAACGGCTAGAGCACCGGACTCCAAATCCGGGTGTTGGGGGTTCGAATCCCTCCTGGCCTGCCAGAATATTGCAATTTACACCTTAGTGAGGCCGACGGACCGATGATTGGAAAAACAAACGAGTTTCTCGCCAACGTCAAAGCGGAACTGAAAAAGGTGACCTGGCCGACCAAGAAGGATACCTATGCGTCGACCACGGTCGTCATCGTCCTGGTCATACTCTCTGCGGTTTTTCTTGGTGGTGTCGACATGATTTTATCGCGCCTGATCCGCCTGATCCTCGGTTGAGGAGAAAGAGGGAACAACCATGTCGATGAAATGGTATGGCGTGCATACCTATTCCGGTTATGAAAACAAGGTTAAGCTGAATCTTGAGGAGCGGATTCGCTCCACGGGAGTCGAAGATCAGTTTGAAGAGATTCTGATCCCATCAGAGTCCGTGGTTGAGATGCGTAAGGGTGAGCGGAAGACCTCGACCCGAAAGTTTTTCCCCGGTTACATTCTGGTGCGGATGGAGTTGAATGACGAAACCTGGCATGTGGTCACTGGGACCGCCAAGGTCACGGGTTTTGTCGGTGGCGCCCAGAATCCCCCCGCGATCCCTGACGAAGAGATGGCCAAGATCACTTGTCGTATGGAGGAAGGGGTCGAGAAGCCGAAGCCGAAGGTTGAGTTCGAGGTTGGTGAGACTGTCCGTGTGGTTGATGGACCCTTCCTCAACTTTACCGGTATGGTGGAGGATGTGCGCCCTGATCGCGGGACACTCAAGGTTATGGTCAGTATCTTCGGCCGGGTGACCCCGGTTGAGCTTGAATTTATCCAGGTGGAAAAAACCAGCTGAGCTGGATAGAATGTTTTTGTTCGTTTAAGGAGTCAGGAATGGCCAAAAAAATTATTGGACAGATTAAGCTGCAGATCCCCGCTGGTCAGGCGAATCCTTCACCGCCTGTTGGTCCCGCGCTCGGTCAGCACGGGGTCAACATCATGGAGTTCTGCAAGGCCTTCAATGCCAAGACCCAGGAGCAAGCCGGACTGATCATCCCCGCTGTGATTACCGTCTACGCTGACCGGTCCTTCACCTTCATTACCAAAACCCCGCCGGCAGCTGTTTTGTTGCTGCGTGCCGCCAAGCTGAAAAAGGGTTCCGGTGTGCCGAACAAGGAGAAGGTTGGCAAGGTGAACAAGGATCAGGTGCTGGAGATTGCCCGCCTGAAGATGCCCGACCTGAACGCTTTTTCTGAAGAAGCTGCGGTTCGGATCATCGAGGGTACTGCACGCAGCATGGGAATCGAAATCGCCTGAGACGGCGCAAGTGTGGAGATAGATCATGGCAACAGGTAAAAAAATCAAGAATGCAAAAGAGTTGATCGATCGTTCCCAGGTGTATGGGCTCGAGGATGCTCTGGAATTGCTCAAAAAGGGCGCATTTGCGAAGTTCGACGAGACTGTCGATGTCAACGTCCGTCTCGGTGTTGACCCGCGTAAAGCTGACCAGATGGTTCGCGGTGCCGTGGTGCTGCCGAATGGTCTGGGCAAGAACGTCCGGGTCCTGGTCTTTGCTAAAGGCGACAAGGCGCAGGAGGCAGAAGCTGCCGGTGCCGATTTCGTCGGTGGTGATGATCTGGTCGAGAAGATCCAGGGCGGCTGGTACGACTTCGATACCGCGATCGCCTCTCCGGATATGATGGGCGTGGTTGGTAAAATCGGTCGCCTGCTCGGTCCCCGCGGTTTGATGCCGAACCCGAAGGTTGGCACTGTGACCATGGATGTCGCCCGTGCAGTTCAGGAAGCCAAGTCGGGTAAGATTGAGTACCGGGTCGAAAAAGCCGGTATCATTCATGCTCCGGTCGGCAAAGCGTCCTTTGACGCCGAAAAGCTCAAGGAAAATGTCCTTTCACTGATTGATGTGTTGGTCAAGGCCAAGCCGTCTTCTGCTAAAGGGACTTACTTGAAGAAAATTTCGATCTCCAGCACCATGGGTCCGGGGATCAATCTGGATATTCCACAAGTTCAAACCCTGCTCAGATAATAACTATCCGGGCAACAACAGGCTCAAGGTCAAAGACCGCAGGTATCCACGATTTAATGGCCCCAGCCACCTGCCGAGGCTTGAAGGAACTGTGACGATTTGGTCGTCTCCTTTCACCTTGACTTGGGCGGGATGTGAAATCCCGAGATCTTAACGAAAGGAGGAAAGACGTGAACAGAACTGAGAAAGAACAGATTGTTCAAGAGCTGTCAGAACGTTTGACGAACGTCCAAGCCGCTTTTTTGGCGGATTATCGTGGGATCAACGTCGAACAGGCAACTCAACTGCGTCGCGAACTGACCCAGGCTGGTGTCGAGTATCGTGTCGTCAAAAACAACCTGCTGAAGCTTGCAGCGAAGGATACTCCGGCTGAAGGTCTGCAGGATTTCTGTGCCGGCCCGACTGCTATTGCCCTGGCTGACGATGATCCGGTTGCCCCGGCTAAAATTCTGTATAAGTTCGCCAAGGATATTGAAGCATTTGAACTCAAAGCCGGCGTACTGAGTGGCAAAATGCTGTCGGTGGCCGAGATCGGTGCTCTGGCGGAGCTGCCGAGTCGTGAACAACTGCTTGCCAAGGCTTTGAGCAGCATGAACGCACC
>WTCI01000315.1 GCA_013138655.1 Desulfuromonadaceae bacterium
ACACCACGCACCCCATCGGTGCCGAATAGTTTTTTCTCCATCAGTTTTTATCCCCTTCCACCACTATTCTCCCCTCGGTTGATCCTCAGACCCCTCAACCGTACCGGGAGCAGCTTCTACAGCTTGAATTTCCACCTGCACCTCGGTGGTTTTTTCTGTTTTAAAATAGGTATAAGTCCCCGAATGCTCCAGGGGAACAATCAACGAGAACCCCTCATTGACACCGCTCAAATCAATCGGTTCTGTCGTCACCTCGCGAACATTTTTCAATTCTGATTCAGCACCCTCTACCAAGACCCGTTCCGGCACCGCCCGCACACTGCCAATCTGGTAACCTGCCAACGGTTCGCCGACCAGGGCAATCTTTACCGGCACCCGTTTCTGCCTGATCCGTTCCAGCTTGAGATCGATAAACGAGGGGGAAAGCCGCGTCACCCGCAGACCACTGGGCAGATTCAAACGCTCCTCCAAGCGCTTGAAGGTGGTCAACCCCGGTTGCAGATCGACCAGATCGACTGTGATACTGATGTCTTTCGGGCTGACCTTCATCAGCAGCGTCCGCGGACCGCTGACCCGCACATCGACAAGGCTCGGCACCTCGTTGGCAACCATCAACTCCGCCGGGATATTCTGCAATTCGAGCGGCACCCGATAGCCAACCTCCTGTCGCCGCTCACCCATGATGAATATCCACAGGATCAGCGCAAAAACCAGCGAGAGCAACTTCAGTGTCCAGTTTTCTGTCAACAACCTGAACATATCAGCTACCTTTCTTCTTTTTCCGGCCGGCAATCTTGACTTTGCGCGGTTCCAGCAAACGGCCAAGGACCTTCTTTAGACTGGTGGTATCCAGGTTCCGGGTCATGCCGCCGTTGACCGCCACTGAGATCTTACCGGTTTCCTCGGAAACAATGATCGCGACAGCATCCACCAGTTCGGTCAAGCCGATAGCCGCCCGATGACGTGTCCCCAAAGCCTTACTGACATCTCTGCTCTGAGTCAGGGGAAGAAAACACCCCACCTGAGTCAAGCGACCCTGTTGAACGACCAGGGCTCCGTCATGAATCGGTGAACTCGGCATAAAAATCGCCCGGATCAATTCACTGGACACCCGCGCATCAATCCGTGTTCCCGATTCAAGAATATCCTTGATCCCGGTTTCCCGTTCGATGGCAATCAGGGCGCCGATTTTACGGTTACCCAATGCCACACAAGCTTTCACCAGTTCGTCGATAACTTCCGACTCTTCCCGGTAAGTCATACCGCCAAAAAAAGGATTGCGGCCGACGTGCATCAGGGCTCGACGAATATCATGCTGGAAGATGACCACGATGACCAGGATGATCGAGGAGAGGAAGTTGCTCAAAAACCAATGGAGCGTGTGCAGGTCACCAACCCGTGAGGCGACATAGACGACAAGAATAACCGCTAAGCCGAGCAGCATTTGCACCGCCCGCGTTCCCTTGATCAGAAGGATGATTCGATAGATGATAAATGCAACAATACTGATATCGAGCAGATCGAGAAGACGTATATTGGCAAAAACGTCAAACATTGCAGCGCCTAGCGGTCGGACAAAAGGGATCAGATAACTTGAAGACTAACAGCAAAACCTGCAATAAAACAGGGGAAAAAGAAAATCAGGTCAGTTTTTTCTCGCGAATAGCCCAAGCGACCATTGCCGCCTCATGGGCGGGTCGCACATCGTGGACCCGAAACAGTTGCACGCCCTGTTGAACGCCTAAAGCAACCGTGGCCAATGTTCCGGACAAACGCTCCAGCGGGTCATCCTGCAGCAGCAGCTGGCCGATAAAACTCTTCCGGGAAGTTCCGAGCAGCACGGGGCATCCGAAACAATGCAATTCATCAAGATGGTGTAGCAGTTCCAGGTTCCCCAGAGCACTTTTGCCAAAACCGATGCCCGGGTCAACAGCCAGTCGCTTTTTCTCAACCCCGGCCGCTAAGGCATCTTTAATACTTCGTTGCAGACTGATATAGACTTCATCACGCAGGCTGGCATATTCGGTATTTCGCTGCATCACCTCGGGACGCCCCCGGGTATGCATGAGAAAAAGGCCGGCAGAGGTCTCTGCGGCAACCGTTGCCATTTCCGAATCAAAGGATAACCCACTGATATCATTAATGAAATTCGCGCCGACAGCAATCGCTTCACGGGCGACAAGCGCTTTGCTGGTATCGATTGAAATCGGCAGATCGGTTGCGCGGCGCAAAGCTTCAATTACCGGCAGCACCCGTGCCAGCTCTTCATCCGCCGAAACGGCAAGAGCACCCGGCCGGGTGCTCTCACCACCAACATCCAAAAGCCCGGCACCCTCCTGAACCATCGCCAAACCTTGCTTCAGCGCAGCCTGAGGGGCGGTAAAATGGCCGCCATCGGAGAATGAATCCGGCGTGACATTGAGTACCCCCACGATACAGGGGCGCGATAGATCGAGCAGGCAATCCCGCCCATGCAGCTGCTGAACCGGCAACCGGATCACGCTTCAGGCTTTTCCTCTGATGCCTCCTCGGGGTCACCAGCGACCACCGGTGCGGCTTCTTGAGGCACTTCATCTTCGGCCTCTTCAGCCGTCTCAAACTTGAACGGTTCCTCTTCTGCCTTCGGTTTCAGATAATCAGGCTCACCGTCCGGGAAGACAATACTGCAAATCTCAGCACCATCCAGAGTCTCTTTTTCCAGCAAAACTTCCGAAAGATCAATCAGTTGCTGCTGATGTTCCTTGAGTGCCTTGCGCGCAATATCATAATTCTCGTAGACGATCCGGCGGATCTCATTATCCAGGTCAACCGCGGTCGCCTCACTGTAGTTTTTCACATGCCCCATGTCGCGACCGAGGAACACCTCCCCTTCTTTCTCACCGAAGGCCAGAGGGCCGATCTTTTCGCTCATCCCCCACTCACAGACCATTTTCCGGGCGATAGCGGTCACCCGCTCAAGGTCATTACTGGCGCCGCTGGTCACCGACTCGAATGTCAGCTCCTCGGCAATCCGGCCACCGAGCAGGGAACGAATACGGATATGCAGGCCCTTGGCCGTTTCGTTGTATTTCTCCTCGGCCGGCAGGTACATGGTGACGCCCATGGCCCGCCCGCGCGGAATGATTGAGACCTTGTGTACCGGATCAGAACCAGGAGTCAACAGGGAGACCAAGGCGTGACCGGCCTCGTGGTAAGCAGTGACCTTTTTCTCTTCCGCGGTAATCACCATTGAACGCCGCTCGGCCCCCATCAGAACCTTGTCCTTGGCTGCTTCCAAGTCATCCATACCGACCTGGGTCTTATTTGACCGTGCCGCCAGCAGTGCGCCCTCGTTGATCAGATTGGCCAGGTCAGCACCCGAGAAGCCCGGAGTTCCTTTTGCGACAACTCCGAGATCGACATTTTCATCCAGTGGAACCTTGCGGGAATGGACCTGCAGAATTTTCAAACGACCCCTGACATCGGGGTGCGGAACCATCACCTGACGATCAAAACGACCCGGGCGCAGGAGGGCCGGGTCGAGAACATCGGGACGGTTGGTCGCGGCAACCAAAATGACGCCTTCATTCGACTCGAAACCATCCATCTCAACCAGCAACTGGTTAAGGGTCTGCTCACGTTCATCGTGGCCACCGCCGAGACCGGCACCGCGATGGCGACCGACCGCATCAATTTCATCGATAAAGATGATACAGGGAGCGTTCTTTTTCCCCTGCACGAAAAGATCACGAACACGGCTGGCACCGACGCCGACAAACATTTCGACAAAGTCCGAACCGGAAATGGTAAAGAAAGGGACGCTGGCCTCACCCGCAACCGAACGGGCCAGAAGGGTTTTGCCGGTTCCCGGCGCACCAACCAGCAGCACGCCCTTGGGAATCTTGCCACCCAGCTTGGTAAACTTCTTCGGATCCCTGAGAAACTCGACAACCTCTTCCAGTTCCTGCTTGGCCTCGTCAACACCGGCCACATCTTTAAAGGTCACCAGCCCCTGGGTATCCGTCAGCAGCTTGGCCTTGCTTTTACCGAAGCTCATCGCCTTACCGCCACCGGATTGCATCTGACGCATGAAGAAGATCCAGACGGCAATCAATAACAGAATCGGCCCCCAGGAAATCAGCAGGGTAAACCAGAAACCCTGATCATCCACCGGCTTGGCCTCAATGATAATGCCTTTTTCCTTCAATTGAGGAATCAGCTGCATATCCGGCGGAGCGTTAGTCTGGAATTTGCCGCCATCCTCGTAAACACCATCAATCTGCGATCCTTGAATGACAATACTGACGACTTGACCTGAATCAACAGCCGTCAAAAATTCAGTATAATTAATCGGCGTCTGCTCGTTCTCACGCTGTGCCATCATATTGAAAAGCATGATCATCAACAGCGAAATGACCAGCCATAGTGCTAAATTTTTTTGAAATTGGCTCACAGGACCCCCTATGAAGTTTTATATAGATTTTGGTTCACATCCGGACATCAACATAATTGCGTGGAACCAGCAGAAAGAACTACCATAAAAGAGCGTGGTATCACAAGTTTATTGTCCGTTTTTTCGTCCCCGTCAAAGCAGTTCCAGACGTAGAACTTTTCCCGAATCATGTCCGGCAACGGCATGTCGCGAACGCCGCCTTCCAACAACCCACAAAATTGTCTTTTCACTGACCAGCAGAGGGACCTTTAAACGCTCTTCAAGTTCAACCCGATGGTCAGAAAAAAAGCGCTTTAATCGTTTGTGCCCGGACATCCCCTGTGGCTCAAACCGGTCACCGGCCCGCCAACTGCGCACCTGCAACGGTTGCGGTAAATCTGCAAAAGCAAATTCGACAACATTCAGCGACTCCCCTTCTTGCTCATCCTGCAAAGAAGCACAGAGCACGCGTCCATCGGGAAGTTCAAGCTCACCCGGGATTGCTAGAGGCAGGTCAAAAGGCTCCAGCAATTCCGGAGCAACAGCCCTCAGCCACAGAGTCTCGTAGCGACGTGCGACCCAGCACCCCGGCAGATCGAGCTGGGCCTGACTCCGCCGACCCGTCAGCAGGTTCTCAACAGCCTGCAGGTGGGTCGATTCAATTTTCTGTAAATCCCCACGGACCTGACGCAATGCCTCACGAAACAAACGGAATCGCAGTGCCGGGTGCAGAGACAGAAGGGCCGTTCTGTCGAGACGCAAACCATCGCAGCGCGACACCACCAGACCGGCAAAATTCTCTCTGATCTGCTCCTGCCAATAATCTTCTTCACGCTGGAATTGTCCGCTTAAGGCGGCAATCCGAGCATCAAATCGGGGATTGATTTCAAACAGTTGCGGTATCACCTGC
>WTCI01000147.1 GCA_013138655.1 Desulfuromonadaceae bacterium
AGCGGAAGCTCGATGAATTATTTTACCGAGCTTCAGCAGCGTATCCGCGAAATTCGTATTTCGGAGCGTTTTTTCTACCAGAAAATCAAGGACATTTACTCCACCAGCATTGATTACGATCCGAAGAATGAAAAAACCACCGAATTCTTCAAGGTGGTGCAAAACAAGTTGTTGTGGGCGATCAGTCAGCAGACGGCCGCCGAGCTGGTTTACCGGCGCGTGGATGCCTCGTTGCCGCTTTTGGGTATGCAGTCCTTCGACAAGGACGGTGGGAAGAATGTTCGCAAGAGCGATGTCGGCATTGCCAAAAATTATCTGAACGAAGATGAAATGAAACTTCTGGGGTTGTTGGTCGAACAATATCTCGCCTTTGCCGAAACCATGGCTCAACAGCAGACCCCGATGTACATGAAGGATTGGATTCAGCGGCTAGATGCGATTATCCAGCTCAACGGGAGGGAGCTGCTCTCCCATGCCGGAAAAATCAGCCACCAGATGGCGCTGGAGCGCTCAGTAGCGGAGTATGATCGTTACCAGGAGGAACGCAAGCGTTCAGCCCAGGATAAAAACCTGCAAGAGCTTGAAGCGGATATCAAGGCGTTGCGCCCGCCGAAGGATTAAGAGGGGGCGAGGCAAGGAATAAAACATGATCCACCTGCACACCAGCAAAATATTCAACGACGACCTGATCAAAGCCGGTTGCCGCATCCCCCCGGCCGAGAACAAAAACGACGGTTGGCACTGGTACGCCCACCGCATCACCCTGATGCGGAAAAAGTGCGTCATCGTGATGGAAGAAGCCAGCCGTTACGCGCTGCTCTTTGTCGGCATGAAGAAACTCGATTTTGCCCAATTCGAAAAGGAATTGAGCTATCGGATAGTTGCCGAAGCAAGCGATCTGTGTGACCTGCCGCACCCCGGTCCGAATGAGCAATTGATTGCGGCAGTCGAGCAAAAATGTTCATCGGTCGTCTTTTCACAAGGGCTGGGTCGCAGCGTGCACGCTCATATCAGGCACGTCGCCCGAGAAATGGAACTCCACGTCAAATTCCATATTGATCGTCTGCCCGAATCGGCGGACGAAGAGTTCGCTTTGGGTCTGCGGATCAACGACACCTATCGCAAACGTAAAGGCGACAAGGATTACTTCGTCCCGGTTAAAATATGGCGCGATTCACTGATGGCCCTGCTGACACCTCAAGCGGGATCGAATGTGGTCAATCTGGATGATTATAGAAAAGGCCGGGGAAAATGAATACCACGCCCGAAAGTGAACTGTTGCAAATTTTGCATTAGTTCACAGTGAGGGCGAAACAACCCGACCCCACCCCTTGGCAGGGAGGGAGCAGGACAGCTGGCCTCCCCCCTGGCAAGGGGGGATTGAGGGGGGTGTCTGAGGTCTACTGCAAAAGGGATACAACATGAGCGCATTGCCTAAATTTCAGGAAGAGTACAGCGCCAAAATCCCCGCGCTGGCGCTGCTGTGCAACCTCGGATGGACATTCCTCCCCCCGGATGCGGCCCTTGCCGCCCGTGGTGGCAAGACAGCGGAGGTCGTGCTGCGCGGCGTACTGCGCGCTGAACTGAAAAAGCGCCGCTTCACCTTTGCCGGTCGTGAACACCCCCTTTCCTACCAGGCCATCGACAACATCATCACCGAAATCTGCTCCCCGGCGCTCAACGAAGGCCTGGCCGTCGCCAACGAAAAAATCTACAATCACCTGCTCTATGGCATCTCCGTCACCGAATTCGTCGACGGCAAGAAGGCCAACCCCACCATCGCCCTGATCGACTGGCATCGTGCCGAGAATAACAGCTTCCTGTTCACCGAAGAATTCAGTGTGCTGCGCACCGGCGGCATAGAGCACCGTCGTCCCGATATCGTCTGTTTTGTCAACGGCATCCCCATGGCAGTGATCGAAGCCAAGCGCCCCGACGGCAACGCGAAAAAGGGCCCGACGATCGAAGAGGGGATTTCCCAGAATATCCGCAATCAGCGGAACGACGAGATTCCTCACCTGTTCGCTTATGGCCAGTTGCTCCTCTCCATCAACGGCGCCGAAGGTCGTTACGGCACCCAGGGCACCCCGGCCAAGTTCTGGTCGACCTGGCGTGAAGAAGACATTGCAGACGCTGAATTTCATCGCCTGAAGAACAAGGCTCTGACCGACAAGCAGAAAGCCCTCCTGTTCGATCACCGACCACCAGCTGGCCGACAATGGTACGAGTCACTGGTCGCGGGCGGTGAGCTGGCCGTGACCGGTCAGGATCGAACCATCGCCAGCCTCCTCTCCCCGGCGCGACTGCTGGAGATGACCCGTTTCTTTATCCTGTTCGATAAAAAGGTCGGTAAGGTCGTGGCGCGCTATCCACAATTCTTCGGGATCAAGCGCCTGATCGAACGGATCAACACCAAACGCAGAGACGGCGGCCGTGAGGGCGGAGTGATCTGGCATACCACCGGATCGGGCAAGTCCTTCACCATGGTCTTTCTCTCCAAAGTCCTGATCCTGCATGACTCGCTGAAGCAGTGCCGCATCGTGGTGGTGACCGACCGGGTCGACCTGGAGACTCAGCTGAGCCAGACCTTTGCCACAGGAGGAGAGTTGGCCAGCAAGAAGGACAAGGCGGCAGCTATGGCGACTTCGGGCAGGCGGTTGGCCCAGCAGATCGGCCATGGTACCGAGCGGATCATCTTCACGCTGGTGCAGAAGTTCAATACCGCCGCCAAACTGCCGGAGTGCATCAATACCAGCTCCGACCTGATCGTGTTGATCGACGAGGGGCATCGCTCCCAGGGTGGCGAGAACTACATCCGTATGAAACAGGCGCTGCCCAATGCGGCCTTTGTCGCCTTCACCGGCACCCCGCTGCTCAAGGATGACAAAACCACCAACAAGTTCGGCCCCATCGTCCATGCCTACACGATGCAGAGGGCAGTGGAGGATCAGACGGTTACCCCGCTGCTTTACGAGGAGCGTATCCCCGATCTGGATGTCAATGAGCGCGCCATTGACAGCTGGTTTGACCGCATTACCGAGGGGTTGACGGAAAAGCAGCGCACCGACCTGAAAAAGAAGTTTGCCAAGAAGGGGCAGGTCTACCAATCTGAAGACCGCATCCGCCTGATCGCCCTCGATATTGCCAACCACTTCGTGAAGAACATCGATGACGGCCTCAAAGGGCAGATCGCCTGTGACAGTAAAGCCTCTGCCATCAAATACAAACAGTTTCTCGATGAGACGAGTCTGCTCGAGTCGGCCGTGGTCATGTCGCCTCCAGATACCCGCGAGGGGAATACCGATGTCGATGAAGACAGCCTCCCGGACGTGACCAAGTGGTGGAAAGAGAATGTCGGTAGCCAGGACGAGCAGGTCTATACCAAGCAGTTGATCGAGCGCTTCGACAAGGACAATAAGCTCAAGTTGCTGATCGTGGTTGACAAGTTGCTGACCGGCTTCGATGAGCCGAAGAACACGGTGCTCTATATCGACAAGCCGCTCAAGGAGCACAATTTGATCCAGGCCATCGCCCGGGTCAATCGGTTACACCCGAAGAAGGCTTTCGGTCTGCTGATCGACTATCGCGGCATCCTCGCCGAACTCGATACCACCATCGCCAAGTACCAGGATCTGGCGAGTCGGACCCAGGGTGGTTTCGATATCAACGATATTGAAGGGCTCTACCAGCAGATGAGCACAGAGTACAAGCGTCTGCCCCGGCTCTATGATGACCTCTGGGCGATCTTCGATAAGGTCAAAAACAAGAACGATATTGAACAACTGCGTCAGGTGCTGGTTCCCCGCATGCAGGAGGTTGATAGCGAGCTGGTCGACGTCCATCTGCAGGTACGCGATGATTTCTATGACGCCCTGACGGCTTTCTCCTCCTGCTTGAAGATCGCCCTGCAGTCGGCAACCTTCTACGAGGACAAGAGCTTCACCGAGGATGAGCGCAGACATTACAAGGAAACGGTCAAGCAGTTCAGTAGCCTGCGCCAGTTGGCCAAGCAGGATTCCGGCGAGACTATCGACTACGACGAGTACGCCGACCGGGTGAAGAAGCTTATGGACAAGCATGTTGTCGGAGTCGAGGTTCGGGAGCCGGAAGGGGTGTACGAAGTCGGCAAGATGGGGCAGAAGCAGAATGTTGCTGAGTGGAGCGAGGAGAAGACCCGCAACGAAACCGACATCATCAAGACCCGCGTCACCAAGATGATCGAGCAGGACCTGCGTGACGACCCCTACGCCCAAGAGGCGTTCTCGAAACTGCTACGTCAGGCGATCAAGGAGGCCGAGGAGCTATTTGACCATCCCATGAAGCAGTACATGCTCTTTCGCGAGTTCGAGGAGAAGGTCGCCAGCCGGCAACTGGACGAACTGCCGGACAGTTTCAAGGGTAACCGTCATGCCCAGGCCTACTATGGGGTGTTCAAGAAGATGCTCCCGGCCGGGTTCCAGAGCCTGCAGGAAGAGCAGCAACAGAAATGGGTCGACATCGCTTTCACCGTCGATGATCTGGTCAATATCGCCGTGGCGGAGAACTCCATCAACCCGCAGAATATCGAGGCGGATATCCGCAAAAAACTGTTGCCGCTGATCTTCAAGAAGTGCAAAGTCGTCGGTGCGGGGATGGATCAGGCCAAGGGAATTGTGGAGTTGGTGGTGCAAATCACCCGCATCGGACTGAACGCGGTCTAAGATGAATACCATGGCCGCAAAACAAAGCAGCTACATTATGTACGGCGGTGAGCGCATCGAGTTCACCCGTGTTCCCCGCAAGAATGTCAGCTCCCGAGTGATGATCAAAGTCCATCCCGATTGCCGCGTTGTCGTTCATGCACCGCCTGAGGCACCCGGCGATGACGTTTACGATGCGGTCAAGAAGCGCGCCCGCTGGATTCGCGCCCAGATCAGGCTGTTTAAAGCCCAGCTGGAGCATGTTTCGCCGCGGCGCTTCCGTAGCGGTGAGAGTCATTATTATCTCGGCAAGCAGTACATGCTGAAGGTGGTTGAGTCCCCCCGCGACAAGCCGCAGGTCAAACTACTGCGCGGCCATATCGAAGTGACCGTTCGTGTGAAGTCGAAAGAGCGAGTCAAGGCATTGGTCTACGACTGGTACAAAGTAAGAGCGAAAGATGTTTTCAATCGGCGTTTGGATGTCATGCTGGAACAAACTCTTTGGGTCTCAGGGCGCCCTCACATCCGCCTGCTCTCCATGAAGACCCAATGGGGCAGCTGCTCGCCTCATGGCACGTTGACTTTAAATCCCCATCTGGTCAAAGCCCCGCGCGAGTGCATCGATTATGTTATTCTTCACGAGCTATGTCATATTGCCGAGCACAACCACAGCGACAGGTTCTACCGTTTGATGAAGCAGGTCATGCCGATGTGGGAGCAGACCAAAGAGAAGCTGGATGGCATGGCGAGCAAGTTGTTGAATGGAATAAATTGACTGAAAAGGTCTAAGCTGTCTTGTCGTTGGAAATCAGGCTTTCCACTTCTGCCACAAGTTGCGGTGGCGAAACCATGCGACCAAAGAAACCTGTTGAACGACCTCGGAATGATCTATTCAATGTGCCGTCTGTGACCCGGCTCTTTTCAGAGAAACAAGCGGTACGCCGGATCCTGTGTCTCTTCAATAAAGTGATAACCGAGGTTGCTGAGAAAGCCTTGGAGTTTCTTCTCTTCTTTGGGAGGGATCTCCAGGCCGATCAATACCCGGCCGTACTCTCCCCCCTGGCTACGGTAGTGAAACAGCGAGATATTCCAGTTGGCCCCCATATCAGCGAGAAAGCGGGTTAATGCCCCGGAGCGTTCCGGGAACCAGAAACGGAAGAGTCGCTCGCGGGTGGCTTCTGGAGAACGGCCGCCGATCATGTAACGCAGGTGGGTTTTCGCCAGTTCGTTTTCGGTGAGATTGATGACTTGGTAACCCTGCTCGCTCAGCCTCTGAGAAAATGCCCCGCGCTCTTTGTCGTCACCGATGGAAACTCCCATAAACAGCTGTGCCTGTCGGCGGTCAGCAAGCCGGTAGTTGAACTCGGTGATATTGACCCCGGCAAGAACATGGCTGCAAAAATGACGCAATGCCCCGGGTTTTTCCGGGATGGTTACGGCATAAAGTGCTTCGCGTCCTTCGCCGGTCTGGGTGCGTTCAGAGACATAGCGTAAGCGTTCGAAATTCATGTTGGCGCCGGAGTTGATCGCTATCAGGGTTTGTCCGTTGATGCCGGACTGACGGACATACTGCTTTATTCCGGCAACCGCCAGGGCTCCTGCCGGTTCGACGATGGAGCGGGTCGCCTGGTAGACCGATTTGATCGCGCCGCACAGTTCATCCGTACTGACACGGATGATTTCATCGACATGTTGACGACAGATATCGAAGGTTTGTTTGCCGATTTGGCGGACCGCCACACCGTCGGCAAAAATCCCGACCGAATCGAGGGTGACCCGTTTATTTGCCCGCAAAGATTGGTACATGGCATCACTGTCGAACGGTTCAACACCAATCACCTTGATTTCGGGACAGAGCGCTTTGAAATAGCTGGAGATCCCGGCAATTAATCCGCCGCCGCCAACGGGTACGAAAACGGCATCGATCCTTCCGGCACGCTGTCGCAACAATTCATCCGCCACGGTTCCCTGTCCGGCAATGACCAGTTCATCGTCGAAGGGGTGGATGTAGGTCATGCCGGTTTCTTCGACCAGGTGTTGACAGCGTTCCGCTGCCTCGGAGTAGTTATCGCCGTGCAGAATGACTTTTGCCCCGAGATTTTTGACCGCATCGACTTTGATTTTCGGGGTCGTTGCCGGCATAACGATCAAGGCTTTCAGACTCAATTGCTGCGCAGAAAAAGCAACTCCCTGGGCGTGGTTTCCGGCCGATGCGGTGATCACACCTCGGGTTTTTTCAGTTTCACTCAGGTGGGCGATTTTGTTATAGGCTCCGCGCAGTTTAAAAGAGAAAATCGGCTGCAGGTCTTCCCGTTTCAACAGCACGCGGTTATTTAATTCGCGGGAAAGTTCGACGGCCTGTTCCAGCGGGGTTTCTACGGCGGCTTCATACACCTTGGAGGTGAGAATCCGGCGGATCATTTTCTGCATACCTGCTCCTTGCGGTTGACTCCGGGAAGCAATAGCATAGTCGTGTCATTTTGTCAGCAAGCAGGCCGTGTGATGTGACGAATGAGAGCAAGAATGGAGCCTGAT
>WTCI01000149.1 GCA_013138655.1 Desulfuromonadaceae bacterium
TATTCGTCGATTTTTGTCGCCAGCCCAGTGCTGATCTTCTGGGAACAACGAAAAGCAGCCCGCGCCAGCTAGTTCCCGACTCGGAAACCTACCAGTTCCCACCCGGAGTTTCCGGATAAAAACCAGCTAGTGCCCCGTGCGGTTAGTCGTGTCAATGAATTCTGAGATATTTTTGGTGCTGCCAAGGCGACGCCAACGCAGGCCTAGCCGTGCGTTAAGTCAAGTTGGCGCAACGCAGGCAGCGCCGAAAAGGGCCAGAATTAGAAGACAGGATTAGCCGCACGGGGCACTAGTTCTGCTAAGAGCGGAGGTCTGTTGATGAAAAAGGAAACACTTCTTTTTGTTGCCGTTGCTTTGGTTGCCGGTATCCTGCTCGGGATTATTTACAGTAACGCGAAAAGAGATAAACAGCCGACTGCAGCAGTACCCGCCGTGGCCCCGGTACCCGCCCCGGCGGTCAATTATCAGCAACAGATTACCATGCTGGAAGGGATTGTCGCCAAAGAGCCGGAAAATCGTGATGCCTGGATTCAACTGGGACATAATTATTTCGACTCTGATCAGCCGATGAGGGCGGTCGAGGCTTATGATAAAGCGCTGAAGATTGAGGGGCGTGATCCAAATATTCTCACTGACCAGGGAGTCATGTATCGCCGACTCGGTTGGTTTGACAAGGCAATCAAGAACTTTGAGCAGGCATATCGTTTAAATCCGGAACATCAACAGAGTTTGTACAATCTGGGGGTTGTTTACCGTTATGATTTACAGGATTTCCCCAAAGCGGTTGAAGTATGGGAGAAATTTCTTGTGATTAATTCCAGTGGGCCAGGTGCCGCTCAGGTTCAATCAGAACTTGAGTTTCTGAAAAATCATCCGCAAACTCCACAATCCCAGCAATAGCTCTTAGCACAGGCCGGTCATAAACCGGCCTGTGCTGTTTCAGCCTGTACAGTCAATAATCGTCTCACGGAAAGCTGATGAATCCAATCACCAGTAGAAAATGGCAACTACGCAGTGGTGAACCGAGCCCCGCTCAGGTCGAACGTTTTACCAAGGCTCTCGGAGTGTTGCCGTTGACCGCCCGCGTCTTATTGTTGCGTGGCATCGGAACCGCTGAAGATGGGCAGGCTTTTCTGCAGGCGCGTTTGAGTGCACTGCCCGATCCCGACCTGCTGCCCGATATGGCCATTGCCTGCGGCCGTCTGGAGCAGGCTCTGGTGCGGGGTGAAAAGATTGCTGTGCATGGTGATTACGACGTTGACGGTATCACCGGTTGCACCCTGCTGGTTGAGACGTTGCGCAACCTGGGTGGTTTGGTCGAGTATCATATCCCCTTGCGGCTGAAAGACGGTTACGGTCTCTCCGCTGATGCCATTCGTCAGGCTCGGGACAGCGGTTGTGGTCTGATCGTTTCGGTCGATTGCGGGGTCTCGGCTCATGCGGAGGCCGACTTGGCCTCTGAGCTGGGGATTGATCTGATTATCACTGACCATCATCAGCCGCCGGAAGAGTTGCCGACCTGTCTGGCACTGATCAATCCGCATCTATCCGGCAACCGCTTCCCCTGGCAGGAACTTTCCGGGGTCGGCGTCGCTTTTTTCCTGCTCGCCGGGTTGCGACGACGGTTGCGGGAAAACGGTTATTTTACCCACCATCCTGAACCGGATCTGCGCCAGGGATTGGACTTGGTGGCACTTGGAACCATCGCCGATATTGTCCCGCTTGGCGGCGTTAACCGGATTCTGGTTCGCGCCGGGTTACAACGTCTTGAACAGGGCAGTCGACCGGGAATTGCCGCGTTGAAAAAGGTTGCTGAGGTGAAAAAGGTCAGTTGCGGGACAGTCGGCTTCCGTTTGGCCCCACGCTTGAATGCGGCCGGTCGCCTTGAGGATGCTGCCCTGGGAGTTAAACTGCTGCTCGGCGATGATCCACAGGAAGCAGCAGAGCTGGCAGAACTGCTGGATGAATTCAACCGCGAACGGCAAAAGATTGAACAGCAAACCCTGGAACAGGCCATCGCTGCACTCGAAGAACAGCCGGAGGAGATGCGTCATACAATTGTTCTGGCCGATGAACGTTGGCATCCCGGGGTGATCGGTATCGTTGCCAGCCGTCTGGTGGAGCGTTATCATCGCCCAACGGTCATGATCGCTCTTGGTGCTGGATCGGGGAAAGGCTCAGCACGCTCGATCAAAAATTTTCACCTGTACCGGGCCTTGCAACAGTGTGCTGAAAATCTTGTAGGGTTTGGCGGCCATGCCATGGCTGCCGGGCTGTCGATCGAGGCAGAAAAGTTGACTGCGTTCAGCGACTGTTTTGAGAAAACCGCAACAGCATTGCTCAGTGCGGAGGATCTGCTGCCGTCAATTGCCCATGATGGTGAAACACTGCTTGGGTCGATAAGTCTGCAGCAGGTTCAGGAATTTGAGTCCCTGAGCCCCTTTGGTGCGGGAAATCCACAACCCGCTTTTGTCAGCTGCAATTGCCGGGTTTTCAGCCCGCGAATTCTTGCTGAAAAACATCTCAAGTTTGATATTGAGCAGCAGGGTACGCGGCAAAGTTGTATCGCTTTCGGCATGGCAGAGCACTACGATGAATTGCAGGAGCGGGCTGACCTGCTTTATCGTCCCACGATTAACAGCTGGAAAGGAAGGGATTCCGTTCAGTTGCAGGTTGTCGACATGCGCTCAGCCGGGAATGAAGATTTGTCATGAGTCAATCTTTGCGGGGTCAACTCAGGGCCCTTGCCGGACAGGATGTCGGCAGAACAGCTTTCGACGCACCGCTTTCGCAGCATAGCAGTTGGCGGATCGGCGGGGCCGCTTGGCTGCTGCTTGAGCCGGAAAGCCGGGAACAGGTTGCCAGGGTGCAGCGCTTTGTCCGCGAGCAGAAAATCCCGTTGGTGGTCATCGGTCGGGGAACCAACCTGTTGTTTGACGATGCCGGCGTGCACGGCGTTGTCATGAAAATCGGTGAACAGATGGGCGGTATCCGGATCTCCGGACAAAAAATTGTCGCCGGAGGCGGGGCCTGGGTACCGCAACTGGCGCGCCTCTCGATGCGTGCCGGCTTGACCGGTCTTGAACATACCATCGGGATTCCCGGAACTCTTGGTGGTCTGGTGATGATGAACGGCGGCAGTCAGCACAAAGGAATCGGTGAAAATGTGACCCGGGTTTCGATTGTTGATGCGGAGGGAGCAACCTGCCAGTTAAGTCGTGAAGATTGCGCCTTCTCTTACCGTCACAGTGCTTTGCAGGGGAGCGGAAGTGTCGTTGTCGAAGTGGAGCTCTGTTGTCCGAAGGGGGAACTGGTCAGGGTGCGCAGTGAAATGATCAGTGATCTGAGAACCCGACGCCGGAAATTCCCCCGCAAACAACCTAATTGCGGTTCGGTTTTTTTAAGCACGGCAGAGATGCACGCCAGCGTCGGGCCGCCGGGGAAAATTATCGAAGATGCCGGGTTGAAAGGCAGCCGCATCGGCCAAGCAGAGGTTTCGCAGCAACATGCTAATTTTATCGTCAATCTGGGTGGGGCCAGTTCGGCTGATGTGCTTGCCCTGATTCGGCATATCCGCCAGAAGGTCCGTGAACGGATCGGTTTTGAATTGGACTGCGAAGTCTGTTATGTCGGCACTGATGGGATGTTGCTGCCGGCACATATCAAGGCGGATAAACAGCTCCAACAATAAAGGCCACTGCATGGAGCAAGTGACCTTTCGTTTGGGCGTTGTGTCGTGGTTAAAGCCCCGCCTCCTTCGCCAGCTGTTCCCACAGTGGCAGGCTGCGTTCAATCATGTCGTCATCGACACAATAGGCGATCCGGAAGTAGCCGGGGGCGCCGAATCCGGAGCCGGGAACCAGCAGGATGAGGTATTTTTGCGCCAGGCGGATGAAGTCCATCTCGTCGCTGAGCGGCGACTTTGGGAAGAGGTAGAACCCGCCGCCCGGCTTGACCATCTCGAAGCCGAGTGTGGTCAGCTTGTCGTAAAGCAGATCCCGTTTGTGGCGATAGATTTCGCTGTCGACACTGCAGCGCTGCAGGCCGGTGACCAGGCGTTGCATCAATGCCGGGGCATTGACAAAACCGAGCACCCGGTTGCAAAAGATGGCGCCCTGCATAAACAGGCCTACTTCAGTCATTGCCGGATTCGCCGCCAGGTAGCCGATCCGCTCACCGGGCAGGGCCAGATCCTTGGAGTGGGAGGTAACAATAATCGAATTAGAAACACAGTTGAAAATGCAGGGGACTTTCTCGCCGTAGCTGATTTTCGCATAAGGCTCATCGGAGATGACCGTTATGCTGCTTCCCAACTCCTGTTCCTTTTTCTGCAACAGCTCGCCAAGTTGTTTCAGGGTGGTTTCCGGGTAGATGACCCCGGTCGGGTTATTCGGTGAATTGACGATAATGGCCCGGGTGCGCTCACTGATCGCACCTTCAATCGCTTCCAGATCGGGTTGAAAATCCTCTTTTGTGGCGACGGTGACCGGAATCCCCTGGTGGTTGTCGATATAGAACTTGTACTCGACAAAGTAGGGGGTCAGGATAATGACTTCGTCGCCGGGGTTCAGCAGGGTTTTCAGCACCACGTTCAGGGCCGCACCGGCACCGCAGGTCATAACCACGTTGGCGCCGGTTATCGGTTGGTCGCAACGCTCGGCAATGACTTCAGCAACGGCGGCGCGGGTTTCATCGTAACCGGCATTGTTCATATAACGATGCATCCCCGGCAGCGGGGTTTCGGCAATTTTTTTCAGCGCGGCGTGCAGTTCAGCCGGTGGTTCGATGGTCGGGTTGCCGAGGGTGAAATCGAAAACCTGATCGGCACCGTATTGTTGCCTCAGTGCGGCACCCTCCTCGAACATTTTGCGAATCCAGGAAGCGCCTTGGATGCATTCATTGACTTTCGTGGCGATGGTCATTCACTTACGTCCTTTCAGGTTCAATAAAATATCGCCGCAGTTTAGCTGTGAGTGGTTGACGGGTCAAGAAGGATTGCATGTCCCAGATCCACCAGCACTTCATGGACAAAGTCCTGCGAGCCCCATTTTGGATCTCATTCCATTGGAATTCTACGGTTTTCGCCTACGCTCCCGCCGATAATGACGGATTTTGCAGAAAGTGACCTCCTGTAAGTCGTTCCAAGCGTATTTCAGGCGCATTTGATCCTTGAGGGTCAGTTTCTGGCCGCTATGGTGGGGCATTATCTCTGGCAACAGGCCGCAGGTGGCCCTTTTGCTGCTAACTGTGCAATACGCTCGCGAATCTGTAGCAGCAAAGCATAGGCCGGTTGTCGGGGGCTGATCAGGATCTGCAACTGGCGCGAGCGAGCTCGGACTTGTCCTGCCAGGCTGATCAGCCCAAAGCGGATCGCTTTGAGGCGCTTGCGAGCCCAGCTCTTTGGCAAAATCAAACGCTTCATTGCGGCGTTGAGGTTCAGGGCGAGAATCATAATTCCCCACCATGCCGCATTCTCGCCGAACTCTCCTGAGGGGAGCTTCCCACCAGCCAGGTCGTCCTTCATGACCGCATGAACTTCTTCGCTTTTGCCGCAGCGCTCACGATACCAATGGATCAGTTCATTGCCATCGACAGTGCGATTGGTGACGATACCTCGAACCTTGTAACGTGCACCGCCAGAGGCCTGAACCTGATCGGAGTCTTCGGTGGTTTCGTATCCGGGCAACTCCAGTTGGTGGCGCAGCAGTTCCCGGGTTGCAACGAAGCGATAAGCGGGGCCTTTTTTGCTGGATCCCGCCCAGCTCGGAACGTAGCAGATTTCGGCCCATTGCTGACTCGTTTCGTACTGGCGACCATCCGGATCGGTGCGAAGCACGGGAAACCACTGATCTTCGGCGACTTCGCGTACAGCCTGACGGAAGCTGGCAGTCACATCGGCACCGATGGCGAATTCAATGACCCCGAAACGTTCATTGGTTCCTTCGGCGCAGTAGCGTAGCAGGTCTTGTTGGTATCCGGCGGTATCCGAGCGAACACAGACCTTCTCGACGCCATCGGGGAGGCTTCTCAATGACTCCTATAAAAGACGCAGTTGCTGGTGCCCGGCAGGGACATTCCCATCGCGAAACTCGGAGCGGACAACCTGATCCTGCTCA
>WTCI01000323.1 GCA_013138655.1 Desulfuromonadaceae bacterium
TGGAAGAACGCCTTGTGCCATAATTGTTTCACCTCGTTGGTGATAGTTGTTTGCTCGCACAAGCATTCTATCTCCCCGGTTTACCGGGATCAACGAGGTTCTTTATTTTTTAGCTGGTGGATCTAGGCATGTCTGAATCGATTCTGAATGGTGAACCGGGTTGGTAAGAAATCTGCTGACTGCCCAGCTCACGGCAACTGAGGAGACAAGCGGTTTTGCCTGTGGCGGTGCTGCTAATTCATCGCATAATGTTCTCTCAGCCCGCGCAAGAACCGGCTGAAATTCCGGGTGTTTGAATAAGTTTTTGTTGTTATGAAAGCTGGCCGTATAAATTGCTTTTTCTTCACCATTAGGCTACATTCCAGCACTCTATTCCTCCTTTTGACGAGAATTGCTTATGGCAACGAATGACTTGAAAAAACTGCGTGATCAGATCGACTCCATTGACAGCCAACTCCTTGAGTTATTGAACCGTCGAGCTGAAGTTGTTATCAGTGTCGGCAAGGCAAAAGAGGGGAACGATGAGGTTTTTTATGTGCCGAGTCGGGAGAAGGCCATTTATGAACGATTGACGGCGCAGAACCCGGGTCCATTTCCGAATGCTGCTGTGACGAAGATTTTTCGCGAAATTATCTCAGCGTCGTTGAATATGGAGTTGCCGATGCGGGTGGCTTTCCTCGGACCGCAGTCAACCTTTACCCATATGGCGGCGATGCAGCAGTTCGGCCTTTCGGCCCAACTGGTTCCGTTAAAAAGCATCCCTTCGGTTTTTGAAGAGGTCGAGCGCGATCGTGCCCATTACGGGGTGGTGCCGGTGGAGAATTCCACTGAAGGAGCGGTCAATCACACTCTCGATATGTTTATTGGTTCGGAATTGCAGATCATCGCCGAGATCATGCTGGAGATTTCACATCACCTGCTGTCGAAAACCGGCAACATTGAAAAGATCGGTAAAATCGTTTCCCATCCGCAGCCTCTTGCCCAGTGCCGTCACTGGTTGGAAGCCAATATGCCGGATGTGCCGCAGGTCGATGTCTCCAGCACGGCTGCTGCGGCGCAGTTGGCAGCAGAGGACGAGTCGGCTGCAGCAATCGCCAGTCAGGCAGCGGCTGTCCAGTACGGCTTGCAGGTCGTCAAGGCGAGAATCGAGGATAACCCGAACAATTTCACGCGATTCCTGGTGGTCGGTAAAAAAACTCCGGAGCGAAGCGGGCAGGACAAGACGTCGATCATGTTCAGCGTCAAGGATCAACCGGGAATTCTCTACCGGATGTTGGAACCGTTCAGTAAACGACAGATCAATCTGGCGAAGATTGAGAGCCGGCCGATGAAACAGAAGGCCTGGGAATATATTTTCTTCCTCGATCTGGTCGGGCACATTGAGGATTCGGCAATTGCCGAGGCGATTGAAGAGTTACGCGGCCATTGTCATTTTCTTAAGATTCTCGGGTCTTATCCGATCTTCCGACAGGAAAAAACAGGGGAGTGAAAAATCATGTCTGATGTTCTGATTCCACGGCTGGCGATTATCGGTGTCGGTCTGATTGGTGGTTCGTTATCTCTGGCCTTGAAAGATGCCGGTGCCGTTGGGAAAGTCATTGGTTGCGGCCGCGGCAAACCAAACCTGGAAAAGGCTCTGGAGCTTGGGGTGGTTGACTGCTATTCACGCGACCCACTCGAAGCGGTCAAGGATGCTGATGTGGTTTTCCTGGCGACACCGGTCAAGACTCTGGCAACGGTCACCAAAGAAATGCTGCCCGGATTGAAACCTGGAGCAATTGTTACCGATGGCGGGAGTGTCAAGGGAGAGGTGGTCAAGGTGATCGAACCACTAATGCCTGAGGGAATCCATTTTGTGCCCGGACATCCCATTGCCGGGACAGAAAGGAGCGGTGCTGAAGCGGCATTTCCGACTCTCTATCGGGGGAAACGCTGTATCCTGACGCCGACAGAGAACACCGACCCCGCTGCCCTGGAATTGGTCGAGAAGATGTGGCAGCTGGCCGGCAGCAATGTGGCCCGGATGCCGCTGGAGAAGCATGATAAAATTCTTGCCGCCATCAGCCATCTGCCGCATATGGTGGCTTATTCATTGGTCAACTCGGTCGGTTCCTATGATCATTATGAGGAGAATATCCTCGAATACTCGGCCGGTGGATTCCGTGATTTTACCCGGATTGCCTCTTCCGACCCGGCCATGTGGCGTGATATCGCTGAAACGAATCGCGAGGCTTTGCTGGAAATGATGGGGCAGTTTGAAACCTTTTTTGCCGAGTTGAAAGAGGACATTGCTGAGGGGAGCGGAGAAAAGCTCTTTGAGTTCTTCCTGCGGTCAAAGCAGTTACGTGACGGTATTCTTTAATCCCAGTCAAGGATCAGTTTGATGCACAAATTTGAGACCAGAACCATCGCCCCGGCCAAGTTTCTGCGTGGTGAAATTGTCGTTCCCGGTGACAAGTCGATCTCGCACCGCTCGATCATGTTCGCTTCGCTGGCCAAGGGTGAGAGCCGGGTACGTGGTCTGTTGCGTGGAGAAGACTGTCTTTCGACTCTGAAAGCATTTCAGGCAATGGGAATTGAGGTTGTCGAAAAGGGCGAGGATGAACTGATCATCCAGGGTCGCGGTCTTGCCGGGCTGCAGGAGCCGGGCGATGTGATCGATTGTGGCAATTCCGGTACCACCTTGCGCCTGATGAGTGGAATTCTGGCTGCCCAGCCATTTTTTTCTGTGCTGACCGGTGACCAGTATCTGCGCAAGCGGCCGATGGGACGGGTGATCAACCCACTAAGGGACATGGGGGCAAGGATTCTCGGCCGTGATGGCAACAAGAAAGCACCGCTGGCGATTGATGGTGGTGGTCTCAAGCCAACCGAATACCACTCCCCGGTGGCCAGTGCCCAAGTTAAATCGGCGTTGTTATTGGCCGGGATGCAGATCGAAGGAACGACCACGGTTTACGAGCCGCACCTCTCGCGCGACCACAGTGAACGGATGCTCCGATATTTCGGCGCTGATCTGGAGTCTTTTGAGGGCGGGGCACGGGTCACCGGCCGGGTGACGCTGGAAGGGCGTGAGGTTGAAGTGCCGGGCGACATCTCTTCGGCAGCCTTTTTCCTGGTGGCCGGTCTGATTGTGCCCGGTTCTGAGCTATTGCTGAAAAATGTCGGTGTCAACCCGACCCGTAGTGGCATTATCGATATCCTGCTGCAGATGGGTGGTTCTATCGAACAACTCAACCCGCGTGAACTGTCGGGAGAGCCTGTTGCTGACCTGCTGGTCAAATCGAGTCATCTCAAAGGGATTGAGATTGGTGGTGAACTGGTGCCGCGGGCGATTGATGAGTTCCCGGTCGTCAGTGTTGCCGCGGCGTTTGCTGAGGGTGTTACCAGCATTCGTGATGCAAAGGAACTGCGTGTTAAGGAGACCGACCGGATTGCCGCCATGTGCGAAACACTGGGCAGGCTGGGAGTGCAGATCGAGTCTCGTGAAGACGGGATGCAGATCACCGGGGGGCAACCGCTGCAGGGAGGCAAAGTCAATTCCTTCGGCGATCACCGGATCGCTATGAGCATGGCGGTTGCGGCGCTTTGCGCAAATGCCGAAGTGGAGATCGAAGATACTGGCTGCACTGCAACCTCCTTGCCGAATTTCTGGGAACTGCTGACGAAGATTCAGGCTTGATTTTCTTGCCCTCACAAGGAATTGCTCTGTTCCTCCATGAACACTAACTTTGTAAAGGCAGGTTTGCATTGCGGAAAGAATTGATTGTTGCGATAGACGGTCCCTCCGGTGCAGGAAAAAGTACTTTGAGTAAAGCGTTGGCCCGGAAAACCGGCTATATAAATATCGACACCGGTGCCATGTATCGCTCGGTGGCATTGCTGGCCGACCGGCAACGGGTCGATGTTGCTGATGAAGAGGCGTTGCGACAACTCTGCTCCAACCTGAGGATCGAGTTTGTTCGTGACGCTGAACAGGAGCGGGTGATCGTAAACGGAGAGGACGTCTCGATGGCGATCAGAACTCCGGAGGTCAGCTTACTGACAACAAAGGTGGCTGCCAGCCGGGTCGTCCGTGAAGCCATGGTCGATTTGCAGCGGCGGATGGGACAGACAGGCGGAGTTGTCCTTGAGGGGCGGGATATCGGCACCGTGGTTTTCCCGCAGGCTGAGGTCAAATTTTTTCTCTCTGCAACCGTCGAAGAGCGTGGTCGGCGACGCTATGAAGAATTGCTTGCCAAGGGGATGGCTGTCGATCTGCAGCAGACCATTATCGAGATCAAAGCGCGGGATGCTGCCGACAGTGCCCGTGAGCATGGACCGTTGAGGCGAGCAGACGATGCAGCCGATATCGATTCGACAAAACTGACGATCGACGAGGTTCTCGCGGAGATGTTGAAAATCATTGCCGAGCGGCGGCAGGCTTTTTCGGAGTGAATGAAATGGAAATTATCCTGGCACAGCATGCCGGTTTTTGTTTTGGGGTCAAACGGGCAACAAAGATGGCCTTTGCCGCCTCGGAGGAATATGATCAGATCCATTCTCTCGGGCCGTTGATCCATTCTCCGCAAGTGGTGGAAAAGCTGGAACAGGAGGGCGTTCAGGTCTGTCAGCGGGTCACTGATATTCCTGGTGGCGCTGTGCTGATCCGTTCACATGGCGTCACCGCCGGAGAGATTGAAGAGATTCATGAACAGCAACTTGAGATTGTTGATGCCACCTGTCCTTTTGTTAAGAAAGCCCAGGATTACGCAGCACAATTGAGTCAAGAGGGTTATCAACTGGTTTTGGTTGGTGAGGCCGATCACCCCGAAGTTCAAGGGATCTGTTCATATGCAGAAGGCGAGGTTTTCGTCGTTGCCAGTGCCGAGGAAGCGCATAAATTACCTCGGCTGGAAAAGATCGGCATTGTTGCCCAAACAACCCAGTCATTGGAAAATATGCAGGAAATTGTTTCTATCTGTCTGGCCAAGGCGAAAGAACTGCGTGCTTACAATACCATCTGTGATGCCACGATCTTGCGTCAGAGCGAGGCGAGAAGTATCGCGGCTCAGGTTGACCTGATGCTGGTGATCGGCGGTTTTAACAGCGCAAATACGACTCGCTTGGCCAGTCTCTGCCGGGAACAGCAACCCTGCACCTATCACATTGAAATTGCATCTGAAGTGCGGCCTGAATGGCTTGTCGGTAAGGAAAAGATTGGTATCACTGCCGGGGCATCCGCTCCCGGTTGGATTATTGATGACGTGCTGACCCGGATCGAAGAAATATCTGCCGGTCAATAAGTGGGCAGGCTCTACCATCAAAAAACCTATTAAGATCGGTGAGTAAGAATAACTGCTTGAAAAATATTGGTTTGTTTTTTCACAGAGGCTGTGCTATCTTCCGCAGTCTCGAAAAGAGTCCGCCGTCGCAAGGCGTCGGGAAATTCGCAAGGGGGTTACATCTCCAATGGTAGAAGACAAAGAAATGCTGGATGAAAACGAAATGGACGAGCTGGACGACGAGTTCGAAGAAAGCTTTGAGGAGCTGCTCAAGGATTACGAACAGGGTGGTTTCGAGCTGAAGCGTAATGATGTCGTTGAAGGAACAATTGTTCAGGTGAACCCTGATTCGGTTGTTGTCGATGTTGGCTACAAGTCGGAAGGGGTGATCCCGCTCCGTGAGTTTGCTGACGAAAACGGCGAGATCAATGTCAACGTTGGCGACGTTTATGATGTCCTGTTCGGCGGCGGCGAAAGTGACAGCGGGCTGATCGTTCTTTCCAAAGAAAAGGCTGATCGTCAGAAGATCTGGAATTCTCTGGAAGAGGATGCCATTGTTGAGGGCCGCATTGTCAGCCGTATCAAGGGTGGCTTGTCGGTTGATATCGGTGTCAACGCCTTCCTGCCCGGTTCTCAGGTTGACCTGCGTCCGGTTCGTAACCTGGACAAGGTCATCGGGCAGACCTTTGAGTTCAAGATCATCAAGCTGAATAAGCGTCGTGGAAATATTGTCCTGTCGCGCCGGGTGCTGCTCGAGACAGAGCGTGAGTCACAGCGTGGTGAAACCCTCAAGACTCTGGCAGAAGACCAGGTTGTTGAGGGGATTGTCAAGAATCTGACCGATTACGGTGCATTTATCGATCTTGGTGGTATCGATGGTCTGTTACATATCACCGACATGTCCTGGGGGCGTGTCAAGCATCCGTCAGATATTTTGGCGGTTGGTGACAAAATCAATGTCAAGGTCCTTAAATTTGATCGCGAAAAAGAACGTGTCTCACTGGGACTCAAGCAGATTTCTCCTGATCCATGGCTGAATGTCGGTGGAAAATACCCCGTTGCTGACAAGGTGACCGGTAAGGTTGTCAGCCTGACCGACTACGGTGCATTTGTTGAGCTGGAAGAAGGTGTCGAAGGTCTGATCCACGTTTCGGAAATGAGCTGGACCAAGCGGGTCAAGCATCCGAATAAGGTTCTTAATATCGGTGATGACGTCGAGTCGATTGTCCTGGCTCTCGACTCTGATAATCGTCGTATCTCTTTGGGTCTCAAGCAGGTAGAGCCCAACCCCTGGGATGTCATCGGCGAGAAGTTCCCGATCGGTACCATTATCGAAGGTCAGGTAAAGAACATTACTGATTTCGGTATTTTCGTTGGTGTTGATGAAGGGATCGATGGTCTTGTACACATCTCCGACCTGTCTTGGACGAAGCGGATCAAGCATCCATCTGAAGCCTTTAAAAAGGGTGATCTGGTCAAGGCCGTTGTCCTGAATATCGATCGTGAAAACGAGCGTTTCTCGCTCGGCCTTAAACAGCTCAACTCTGATCCATGGGACACCGTACCGACCCGTTACGCGCCGGGAACTATCGTTGCCGGCAAGGTGACTTCCGTAACCGATTTCGGTGTCTTTCTTGAGCTCGAGGAAGGGATTGAAGGCTTGGTGCATGTCTCTGAGCTGAGTAAGGAAAAGGTCGAGTCGCCGAAGGAATTTGCGACTGTCGGTGATGAACTTGAAGCTGCTATTATGCACGTTGACACGGTCGATCGCAAGATTGCTCTGTCGATCAAGAATATTGATGTGCTGAAAGAGAAAGCTGAAGTCAACGAATTCATGGGCGCTCAAAAGAGTGCGACCTCGAATCTAGGGGCTCTGCTGCAGGGTGCACTGGATCGCAAGTCTGACGACTGATATTTATTTATAGCTAACGGGGACTCCGGACAATTCTGGAGTCCCTTTTTTGTTGAGACTGATGAAAAAACGTCCATTTTTAATGGCATCAATGACTATTGGTGCGATTTTCCTGTTTTTTCTCCTGGCTGTCTTGATCACTGGATTGGTAACCGGTCGTTCGGTTGTTGTCCCGGTTGGTAATAAGGTCGGTATCCTGGAGGTTCGAGGAATGATCGTCGATGCTCAGCAACTGATTGAGCAAATCAGCGAGTTTCGCAATAGCAGAGCCATTAAGGCTGTTGTTTTGCGCATCGATTCCCCTGGCGGCGGGGTCGCCCCTTCTCAAGAAATTCATGCAGAACTGAAACGTTTAGCTGAGGAAAAACCGCTGGTTGTTTCGATGGGATCGATAGCCGCCTCCGGTGGCTATTATTTGGCGGTGGCAGGGGAACGGATTTTTGCCAATCCCGGAACCATTACCGGCAGTATCGGTGTCATCATGTCTTTACCTGACTATCAAGGGCTGATGGGAAAGATTGGCGTTAGAACAGAGGTGGTTAAAAGCGGTCAGTTTAAGGATATTGGTTCATCGACAAGAGATTTATCTGATGCAGACCGGCAACTGTTGCAAGAGATGATAGACAACGTTCATGCACAGTTTGTTCAGGCCATCAGCGAAGGGCGGAATATCCCCGTTGAGCGGTTACGGACCTTTGTGGATGGCCGTATTTTTACTGGTGAACAGGCTCAAACAGTCGGTTTGGTTGATGAACTTGGAACCTTGAGTGATGCGGTTGAATATGCCGCAAAAGTTTCCGGCTTGGGTACAGACCCCGCTCGATTTTACCCGCAATCGAAAGACGGGAATTATTTGGAACGTTGGTTTCAGGGTGCCGCTGGTCGTTATTTGGGGGTCAGTTTGCCCCCGGAAATCTCTGTCGGCCCTCAGTACTTGTGGAATGGTTATTAAAGTTTAATGTCTGGAAGGTGAAAATGACCAAAAGTGAATTGATTGAAAGACTGTCTGAGGAACATGATCTCCTCAACAAAAAAGATGCCGAGGCGATTATTAACCTGATTTTTGGTGGTATCGGGAATGCTTTGGCTGATGGTGACCGGGTGGAAATTCGTGGTTTTGGTTCTTTTTCAGTTCGTGAGCGTAATGCGCGTGAGGCCAGAAATCCCAAAAGCGGAGAGCTTGTTAAGATTCCTTCACGCAAGACGCCGTTTTTCAAAACGGGTAAAGAATTGCGTGAACGGGTTGATGAATAAATTTAGAACAGAAGACAGAAAAAGCCCGGGAAATTTCTTCCAAGGCTTTTTTATGGTTCCGACAATCGACCTCGACGTTCCTGTTCGAGTTGGCCTGGCGTCTTACTCAAATGACCCGTGGCAGCCAATGCCGACTGGCGCGCAGTCACTGTTTCAGTTGCGGGTTTCGACCTCAATTCGCTACAAAAGGTCGATGCCGATTGTCAAATACTCTCCGGGATGCCGGTTTGTTCCAGGACAGATGACCTGAAAACTAATTTTGTCGTCGGGAGGGATTTTAGGCGTCCTGCTCATTGGCTGGCTTGCTCACCATCTCTCCACGGATTGACAGGTCATACTGAACGTTGGCCAAAGCCTGAAAATGATCCGTACACCCCAGAAATTCAAAGAACGTTTTTAACTTGTTTTGATCATATCAACTCTGCTTCTCTTGTCAAGAAAAAATATTCAATAATATAAACAATATATACCAGAAATCATACAGTTAGGTGGTTTTAAGTTCATGAAATGGACAATTTTTCGGTTGACTGTTTCGGCAGAAAAACATGGCCAGCGACTTGATCTTTTCCTGGCAGATGCGTATGAAAATTTATCCAGAACGCTGGTAAAAAAAGTGATCGATCTGGGTGGTGTGCATCTGCAGGGCAGGCGCGTGAGAAGTTGTTCTCAGCCAGTTCAAAACGGGGACCGGATCGAGGTCTATCTGGATCATTTGCCCACAGATCCGTACCGTATTGCTGATAACGACGTGATTTACCGTGATCCTTATCTCATCGTCTTAAACAAACCAGCTTTTGTGGATACTCAGCCGACCCATGCCCGCTATAAAGGAACTCTCTACGAGGCGTTACAGTGGTACCTGAAGGATCCGTTCCGCCCACGACAAAAACCGGAACTCGGTATGATACAACGTCTCGACCGAGGCACAAGTGGGTTGATCGTCTTTTCAATTCACTCAAAAGCACATAAAACAATGACGCAGATTTTTCTGGAACGCCGTGTAGAGAAACGGTATCTTGCTTTGGTCTTTGGTGTTCCAGCGCCTCTGGAAGGTGAAATTCGCTCTTATTTAACCAGGGTCCGGAAAGTCAACAGGGTCATGTCGGTAAAAAAGGGGGGTAAAGAGGCGATCACCAGATATCGTGTGCTTGAGAGTTTCAACGATTATTCTTTGCTTGAGATTAATTTATTGACGGGCCGATCCCACCAAATACGTGCGCACATGTCTGAGCAAGGATGTCCGTTGCTGGGTGATCAGCGCTACGCTGGGCCAAAAGAGTTTCATGGGAATGTGGTTGCGCGCCCTTTGTTGCACGCAGCAAGGTTGGTTTTCCAGCATCCAGTCACTGGTCAACAGCTTGATTTCACAGCTCCTGTCCCTGATGATATGGCTGCTGTATGTGAGAATTTGAAAAAGGAAAGTTGATGCCGTTTCCTCAGATCGATCCGGTAATTTTCCATATCGGTCCACTGGCCGTGCATTGGTACGGGATGATGTACCTGCTTGGTTTTGTCGGCGGGTACCTGGTGATGCAACGGGTTGCGAGGTTTCGCTGCCTGCCAATCAGCAAAGAGCTTATCTCTGATCTGCTTTTTTACGCGGTGCTTGGTGTCGTATTGGGGGGGCGTCTCGGTTATGCCCTGCTATATAATCCCAGCTACTACCTGTCTCGACCACTGGAAATTTTTTATGTCTGGGAAGGGGGCATGAGTTTTCACGGTGGTTTGCTCGGGGTTTTGATTGTCTTACTGCTTTTTTGTAAAAAACACGATCTCTCTTTGTTGGTGGTTGCTGATTTGGCAGCAGTTGCTGTGCCGATTGGTCTCGGTTTCGGGCGAATCGGAAATTTTATCAATGCTGAGCTGTGGGGGCGGGTGACTGATGTTCCCTGGGGGGTTGTTTTTCCAGGGGGCGGTACCGCGCCACGACATCCCAGTCAGCTATATGAGGCACTGCTTGAAGGTGTCGTCTTGTTTGTCATTATCTACTCTCTACATCGCTTGAAGGTGAAAACGGGGGTGCCGGGGTTTTGTTTCCTTGCACTTTACGGTCTCTTCCGTTTCTTGATTGAGTTTGTCCGGCAACCGGATGCCCACCTGGGTTTCCTCTGGGGAGGAGCAACAATGGGACAGTTACTTTCCTTGCCGATGCTGCTGGCAGGCTGTGTCGGGATGCTCATCTTGTTTAAGGGAAAGCTGCATGAATAAGATTGCGGGCATTATTTTTGATTGTGATGGTGTGCTGTTTGAGAGTCGACAGGCGAATCTTGCCTATTATAATCGAATTTTAGAGCAGTTCTCTTATCCTACGATTACAGTCGAGCAGCCGGAGCGTGCGCATCTCTGTCACACTGCCAGCTCACCCTATGTTCTCTCTGTACTGGTCAATCCTGAAGAATTGCAACCGGCACTGGAGTACGCGGCGACCCTTGATTATCGTCAGTTTATTCCGCAGATGCAACCTGAGCCGTATTTAAGGCGGGTACTGGAAAAACTTTCGCATAAATACCCGTTGGCGGTAGCTACAAACCGGGGAACAAGCGTTGAACCGATCCTCTCCCATTTCGGTTTAGAGGACTATTTCAGTGCGGTGGTCACCAGCTGTGATGTTAGTCGCCCGAAACCTGCGCCTGATATGCTGTTGCTCGCTGCAGAAAAACTCGGCACAGTTCCGGAGAAGTGTTTGTTTATTGGGGACTCAGAGCTTGATCAGCAGGCTGCGGCCAGTGCGAAAGTTAGATTTGCCGGTTATGGTGGTTGTGTTTCCGGTGAACTGAATCTGCAAAGCCACTTGCAATTACTGGAGATTCTTTCCGTTTAGCCGGAAATAAAAAGAGCAGGGAGTGACCTTTGTCGTTCCTTGCTTCTGTGCCAATTCTTGTTACTTTGTTCTTAATGCAGTCGCTTGGTCATTTCCAAAACGTTGCCCGAGCCTTTTCGTAGATATTCAACCCGGTCCATCAGTTTGAAAATGATCTGGATACCACGTCCTCCCTCGGCTGTTTCATTGACTTTCATTTTTGCCAGATGTTGAATGTCAAAACCTTTTCCTTGATCGAAAACACATATTTTCAAATTTTTGTCAGACGCTGAAATTGAAACACGCACTTCCTTGGTCGGATCGCAGGCATTCGCATGGCATATCGCATTTGACAGGGCTTCCGTTAGAACCAGATTGAGATGGTAGGCAAGTTCTTCACGGTCTCCGTGGTAGTTGTTGAGAGTGTGCGCAAGGCTCTCCCCGATCTTGCCGATCATGCAAAGATACTTGGTTTGATTGGGAACCGTAATGTTGACCTCAATTTGATTCAATCGTAACTCTTTTCTGTTGCGCATCTCGTTAAAAAATGGTCAAAAACTGTCCATAGCTTCTTCTGCTGTGGTGAAGATTTCAAACACTCGATGCAGGCGAGTCAACTCAAACATGGAGCGTACTTGTGGCTGTAAACAGCAGAGTTTTAAACTGCCTTCGCGAGCACTGGCATTTTTAAAACCGGAAACCAGGGCGCCAAGTCCTGATGAATCGACAAAACGCACTGCCGATAGATCGATGATCAGGTTGCATTTGCCTTCGTCGAACAGTTGGAGCATCTGTTCTTTCAGGTCGCCGCTATTGTGGGCATCCATCCGTTCTTCCTGGACTTCAATTTTGACGATGTCGTCCTGTTCCACAATGTTCAGCTGCATGAACTCCTCCTTGTCTGGCTGATATCAACGGGTCGTTATCGAGTGTAATTATACATCATTTTCTACAAGTATGACATTCTTGTATTCTGACGGATGATTATTTTAGAATTTTCATAACAACCAGCGTGATGTCATCGTTAAAGTGTCGTAGCCCGGTAAACATCCGCACCTGATCCATAATGCGATCGATGAGTTCCTGGGCCGATAAGTCGACAGATTCCTGGATTAGCTTACCCAGGCGTTCTGTGCCGAAAAATTCGTTATTGTTATCTTCAGCCTCGACAATGCCGTCCGTGTAAAGCAGCAGGATATCACCAGCTTCAAGTCGCGTTGTTTTCTGCTGGAATTCGACCGTAGGTTTGATGCCGAAAATAAGTCCATCAGCGTCGAGGAGTTCGATTTCCTGTTTTTTCTGCCGCCAGAGGAGCGGATTATTATGACCGGCACTACTGTAGCCGAGTTTATAAGTATCCGGGGAATATTGCGCGTAAAACATGGTGACAAACAAATCTGAGCAATCCATGTTGTCGAAGAAAAATCTGTTGAGGGACTTGAGCATCTCGGCCGGTTGCTTGATGCTGTCGATGCGTGCATGGATAAAGGTTCGTGTTTCGGCCATGATCAGTGCGGAGCCGATATTGTGCCCGGAGACATCAGCAACGACCAAGTCAAAATCGTTTTCTTCTCGTGTTATAAAATCGTAATAGTCTCCCCCAACTTGATGGGCAGGAACGCAGAGACCGGCGACTTCGATTTTTTCCATCTGTGGAATGGTGGTCGGTAACAGACTCATTTGGATGTTCCTGGCAATCTGCATCTCCCGCTCCTGTTCATGGATTTCCAGCAGACCTTGAAGCTGTTTGTCGTTTCTCCAGGCGATCCCCACCTGGCCCGCCAAATTTTCAAACAGGGCAATAAATTCCTTGGTAAAAATTCCCTTGACGGTTCTTGAAAAGGCCGAGAGAACCCCGACCGATTCTCCTTCGAGAACGATCGGTGTATGGGCGAAGCAGGTAATACCTTCGCGGTGAATGATTTCCGCTGAGGTCGGTTTATCAAGAAATTCGGTGTCGTTGACGACTGCAGTAGTGTTCGAGAGAAATGCCTGGCCGATGTAGGTTTCCACGTTCAGGTTGCGTTCAGATTGTCCAAAGTGGATGGAAGACATGCCTTTTTGACTTTTGACCACCAGGTTCATGGTTTCTTCTTCAAGGAACCGGATGACACAGAGATCGAATTTGAACTGGTCGGAAAGCAGTCCGAGAATATCGTCCAGGGTTTGCTGTAAATCGGCTCCGCTGGCGACAATCTGCGCTGCGTCGTAGAGGACACTCAACTGTTCACGGTTGGCAGCGTGACTGATGGTGACTGAGCCGAAAATGTCGAAAACGTCTTCCATTTTACTGCCGCGGGTTGAAAGATAGTTTTCGAGGATAATGCGTGCCGGGGCGGCACCGACATAACCGGCCAGGGTTCGTTCTGCAAAAGTTTTCAGGGCGGGTATCTCGTGGTCGGCCAAGCTGCCTCGGGTATCGATTGTGCGGTCTTTCAGGTACTCGGAAATTGCCGAATTCGCTTGCTTTTCGCCGATGAATTTAGACACCAGGCCGACAAATTCCACGATCGTAGGTGCTTTGCTGATGCGCTTTCGTTGAACCGGTTCAACGGCTTCATTCAAAACATCAACAAATTTGTCTGCCTGCAGCGCCCCTGTCTCGCTCTGTTTGGTGCAGAAGGAGAGCGTCAGGTAGGCGGACAGATTAAAGAGCAAACTCCAGAACAGAGAGTGTGAGTAGATATCGAATCCACGCAAGCCGAACAGTTCCGTTGGCTTGAGTAAAGCGATGCCGAAAAGACCGTCATGCAGAATATCTGAATCGATCCAGCCGGAACGGGCGAAGGATGGAATGAGCAAGGTGTAAAACCAGAGGATGAAGCCGAACAGCAATCCCGTGGTTGTTGCCTGGCGATTTGCTCGCTTCCAGTAAAGGCCGCCGATGATTGCCGGGGCGAATTGGGTCGCTGCCATGAAAGAAACCAGCCCGATGTTTACCAGGGCATAAGATTCACCAATGATCCTGAAGTAAACGTAGCCGAGAAAGATGACCCCGAGAACTCCCAGGCGTTTCAGATTGATGAGCACCCCGGAAAAATCATGGGTACGAATTTTCAACTTGAGGATAACGGGCATGACCAGATGGTTCAGAATCATGGTTGAAATTGTGATAGATGAAACCATGACCATTCCCGCTGAAGCTGACACTCCTCCGATGAAAACCAGGACTGCCAGCCAGGGATGTCCGGCAGAGAGGGGCAGGGTCAGGACAAAATAGTCGGCCTGCGAGGTGTCACCACCATTGAGGATCAGTCCACCAAGGGCGATCGGGATGACAAAAAGATTGATCAGGAACATGTAGGCCGGTAAACGCCACATCGCTTTCTTGATGTTCTCTTCATCCGGGTTTTCCGTGACCATAATGTGAAACTGCCGTGGCAGAAACATGATTGCCATCATCGAAATGACAAGCAATGTAAACCATTTGGTATAATGTGTTTCTTCGGTGCCGAGGCTGAATAGATCTTGCCGTTCGGGAAATTGTTCAAAGAAACGCTGAAAAATATCTGTGAATCCGTCAAACAGCCCGTAGGTAACGAAAATGCCGACAGCGAGAAAGGCAATCAGTTTGACGAGTGATTCGATCGCCACGGCAACAATCAAGCCCTCATGCCGTTCAGATGAGTCGAGGTGGCGGGCGCCGAACAGCACACTGAAAAGGCCGAGGACGAGGGCGACGATCAGGGCTGTATCGATGTAAGGTGGTAGCTGGGTCCCCAGCGGACTGAGTCCGGCAGAGGGAATATTCAAGGGAGAAGAAAGAATATCCAGGGTGCGGGCGATGGCTTTTAACTGCAGCGCGATATACGGCATGATGCCGAACAGAGAAAAGAGCGTTACGATGGCGCCGAGCAGAGCGGAGCGATCGTAGCGGCTGGAGATGAAGTCGGCGATACTGACGATGTTCTCTTGTTTGCTGATGGTGACCATTTTGCGCAGCACGTACCACCAGGTAAAGGCCATCAGCGTCGGCCCCAGGTAGATCGGCAAAAATTCCAGTCCGCTGGTGGCTGCCCTGCCGACACTGCCGTAAAATGTCCAACTGGTGCAGTAAACGGCCAGAGAGAAGGAATAGACGTACGAGTTGGACAGCAGACTGCGCCCGCGCTCCCGTTGCTTGTCGGCATAATAGGCGACGGCAAACAGCAGCGCAAAGTAGATAAGCGAGATAAGCAGGACAATTTTAGCAGAAATCATAAATGCCTGTTATTCTCCGGTCTCTTGATCAGTCGTTGGACTTTCTTTTCCCATGCGTCTGACAAAAAGCCAAATAACGCCGATGGATGCCGGCCAGCCGATAAGGAAATAAAGAACCAGTGGTGGCATGCCGAAAATTTGTTGCTGGTCGTTAAAAATGTGAATAAACGGAAAGTTTATTAATATGATTCCCAGCACCAAACAGATGACCCAGGCTTCTTTGGTTGGATCGCCTTGATGGTCTTTCATGACGGCCTCATTATGAATGACTGCGTGAAAGGATCAGCTGCCTTGTTATCCCGTTTCCTCTGTTTACAGTCAACCGGAAAATGACAGCGTAAAGGAGACAGAAGCTCGCTTTCAAGTCAGCAGCATAACTGAAATTTATCAGAGATTTCACTACTGTAAAGTATTTATGACAGATATGGAAAGGGTTTGACGCTTTTTGATCGAGTGTGCTAGTTATCAACATAGAGATTATCTCACGATTCGCCCAACAGGAAAACCCGTTTGATAACGTTCAACAGGCCACTTAGACGTCATGCCATATAGGATCTTTGTGAAAATCCAACCTCTTCTGGTTGTCTCTCTTTGCTTGCTTTCATTCGGCTGTACGGTTCCACAGCAGCCGCATCCGGAGATGATCAATACGCAGGTTTATCGTTCTGAGTATGCTGACCCAAACGCCAAGGCCCTGTTCGCTTATGCCCAGTTTCGTCTTTTGGCAGCGGAGGGTCGCTGGGCGGCGGCGGTTACCGCATTAAAACGTGCGGTTGCTTTTGATCAGAAAACTGATTATCTGCGGATGAACCTGGCCAAAGGGTTGCTGCATTTGGAACAATCGGAAGAGTCGATTGCCATTCTGCAGAATATATTAAGCAAATCACCCGATAATGTTGATGGGCATGAATTGCTCGGTGACCTGCTCAGTTACCAGAAACAGGATGAGGCTGCAGTTCACCACTACCGTCTGGCTCTGCAACTGGCCCCCGAAAATGAAATGTTACCGATGCGTTTAGCGATGGCATTGGGGCGATTAAGGCAGATCGACGAGGCGATAA
>WTCI01000086.1 GCA_013138655.1 Desulfuromonadaceae bacterium
TCCCGCGTTGTTCAAGTACTACCGGGAGGCTCCGAAGGAAATCTTTGTGAAGGCGGAGAACAAATAGGTTCCCAACGAATAAGGATAGATAGCGCGAGGAACGGGAAAGATAGAATGTCCCCTTGGGTTCCAGTTGTGCCGTGCCGCCTATTTGCTTTCTCATGAAGTTGTCCACAACTTAATCATGCTTCTGGACAGTGGTGGGGAAAGGGATTAAAATTATAATCGTTCGAAAATGGAAATTCTTTTAAAATCTATTTAAGGGAGGAAAATGTGAGAGCTTTTCTGATTGTCTTTTTAGTGTGCGGGTTTTTGCTTGCCGGGTGTGAACAGGAAAAGGTTGCTGTGCCGACCCTGGAGCAACCAGCACCGCAGGTCAAACCTTCCGTGGAGCAGCAGGTAAAGGAATCGGCTGGCGAGGTGGTTGAGGTGGGAACACAGTTGCTCACGGAAACAGAGGTTGCTGAGGTTGCTGAGGTCGCTGAGGTCGCTGAGGTCGCTGAGGTCGCTGAGGTCGCTGAAGTGCAGCTGTCGCAGACGCTGGTGATCGAAAACGACAGAGGAGCTGTGACCCTGACCCATGCCGATCATGCCCAGCGTTATGGTTGCCAGAGCTGTCATGGCGATGGAACCCCCGGTGCATTCGAGCTGGGGAAAGATACCGCACACAGCATGTGTAAAGGTTGTCACAGGAAACAAAATGGCCCTGTACCGTGCAATGGTTGCCACAATAAATAGGTCATAACATCCCAACCAAATAATTCAGCCGCTTCTTCCACTGGAGGGGGCGGCTTTTTCTTTGCCTCTGATTCCGGATTTCAATCACATGCTGACTGATCGACAAATCAAGTGTCCCCGGAATTTCCAAATATGATGTCCCCGGAACTTCCACTGACCAAGGATGAGTTATGAATACTCAGGGCAAATTTCTTTACTTAACCCTAATTTTTCTGCTCATTGTGAGTTCGGGGTGCGCGACAACAAAATTGAATGCCATCTGGAAAGATCCGCAATACAAAGGAAAGCTGAAAAGGGTCATGGTGGTCGGTGTTTCTGATAATGAAACAATGAGGAGGCGATTCGAAGACGATTTCGCCAGTCAGCTGAAATCGTATGGAACGGATGCAACAATCAGTTACCGCATCCTGCCCTCCACAGACATGCTGCAAAAAGAATTGGTCGAGGAGAAGGTTAAGGGGCTCGGTATCGATGCCGTCCTGATTTCCCGACTGATCGACAAGAAGACGGTGACAATTCACCACCCTGAAACAATTATCGCTCAACCCACTGGATATTACCGAAGACGGGGTCCCCACTGGCGCCGCGATTATTACAACCGTTATGACAGCTATTACGCCAACAGTTATTACCTTATAAGGAACCCGGCCTACACCAGTGAAAAAGTGGTCTTTTACATGGAAACAAACATTTACGATACGCACACAGGGGAGCTGATCTGGTCGGCCTTGTCCGAAACCGTACAATCCGGAAAATGGAACCAACAGATTGAGTCCTTCATAAAGGTCATGACCAGGAGCATGGCTGATAAGGGGCTGATCTGAAATAGTCCATAGATCCTAACGAATCGCATCAAGCAGCCGGAGCTGCTTATGCTGGTGTTCGGCAACAAGAAAGAAAAAGATATGATCGCGAATACACTATCCGCATGTATCGCCACTGAGAAGGTCGAAGAATCGCGGGATTTCTACGTGAAGCACTTCGGCGCGAAGGTCACATTTGACTGCGGTTGGTACGTGAACCTGCAGATTGGGAAAGAGACATCCGAATTGCAGTTCATGGCACCACGGGAGCCAGGGCCTCCAGCGTGCAACCCGGCGGGATTGATGTACAATTTCTCGGTGGCAGATGTTGATGCCGAGCACGAGCGACTCACAGGAGATGGACTGACTCCCGTCATGCCACTTGAAGACCACCCGTGGGGTGATCGTGGGTTTGCCATTCTCGACCCGAATGGCGTCACACTCTACATCTACTCCGACAGGGAACCGGCAGAGGAATTCAAGCAGTACTTCAAACAATAGCCCGAAAAAATCCAGGGCGAGCTCTGGTGCTTTATTGCTTTAAGTGCAGGGAAACCCCATTTGGTTACCCTCATCGGAACATATCGTTAGTGTCCCGTGCGGCTAATCCTGTCTTCTAATTCTGGCCCTTTTCGGCGCTGCCTGCGTTGCGCCAACTTGACTTAACGCACGGCTAGGCCTGCGTTGGCACTGCCTTGACAGCACCCAAAATGTCTCAGAATTCATTGACACGACTAACCGCACGGGACACTAGGTCCCTCCACTTCAAATATCAAGCAACCCACAAAACAAAAACACGAGGTCACTCATTTCCCCGCTGCAATAGCGGTCTTACCTGCAGCTGGCAGGCAGGGTCGATGCGCGAATCCCCAGCCTGCTGCTTTCAACCTCACCAATAAACAGATTTTACATTTCTTTAACAGCTACCTGACACTTCTCCCACAATGATTCGCTAACCTCTCCACTGGAAACCGGCTGATGCCAAACAGCCAAATGGACAGGTTATGGCAAGCACCATCAAACGCGAACAAACGCTCGACAAAATCTTCTCCGGGGTCACCTTTTCGGCGGCATTCTTGGTTCTGGCGTTTCAAGAAAGAAATTGAGATCGAAAAATGATCAAAGATACAATCAAAGACGTTTCTGGGATCTGTTTTGAAACCCTCTGTCGTACCTTGCTCAGCCTGCTTCTTATGGTACTGCTGGCAGGGATAACCTTCGGGATCATACGTGCCGGGCTCGACCTACTGGCCGAAATCGGGCATCTATTCTCCACCAACGGACAGCACACAGCAATGAAAGCAATGAAGGAACTGGTCATCAACGTGCTGATGGTGCTGGCGGTCGTCGAACTGTTCCGCACGGTAAAAGCCTACTTCACTGAAGGACGAGTCAAGGTCACCTACATTATCGATACCGCACTGGTGGTCATCATCACTGAAATTATGGGGTTCTGGTACCGCGAGATAGAGGTGGCACGAGTCGGTCTGGCCATCGCCCTGATGGTAGCTCTGATGTGCGTACGGATCATGGCAATCCGCTTTTCACCCAAACGACGCGAACTGATGGATGGCCCGTAAAATTTGCCGCAAACCAGTTTGAAGTCTGGACGGGCTGTTGCCCAAGCCCTGCAAAAAATCAAACAATAAATATTTGTCAAAAAACACCCAATGGACAGGTCGTGGCAAGCACTATCAAGCGCGAACAAACTCTCGATAAACTTTTCTGCGGAATTACCTTTTCTGCGGCATTCCTGGTTCTGGCAATTATCGTCAGCATCTTCATTTCCCTGTTTCGGGAATCACTGACGGCAATCGATGCCTTTGGCTTTTTCGGATTCATCAGCAGTACAGCCTGGGACCCGGTGCGGGAAGTATTCGGCGCGGCAACCACCCTGTATGGCACCCTGGTCACAACTTTGCTGGCTTTAGCTATGGCCGTTCCGGTGTCGCTCGGTATTGCCATCTTCATTACCGAACTCTGTCCGAAATTTCTGAAACCGATCTTCGGTACCGCGATCGAACTGCTGGCCGCCATCCCCAGTATTATCTATGGGATGTGGGGGCTGTTCACCTTTGCTCCGCTGATGGGGGAATACGTTGAACCGCTGCTGCAGAGCATCTTTGAACCGATTCCCCTGATCGGTCAACTGTTCGTTGGGGTTCCCCTGGGGATCGATATCCTGACCACCAGTATTGTTCTCAGCATCATGATCACCCCCTTTATCGCCAGTATCGTCCGTGACACCTTTGCCCTGACGCCGATCCAACTGAAGGAATCGGCTTACGGGATCGGCGCAACCCGCTGGGAAGTGATCAAGGATGTGATCATTCCCTATTCGAAAGCCGGCATCTTCGGCAGCATCATTATTGCCATGGGCCGGGCTCTGGGGGAGACGATGGCGGTCGCCTTTGTGCTGGGTAACAAGCACGCCATTGCCACGTCGCTGTTTGACGCTTCGGCAACCATTACGGTTACCCTGGCCAATGAGTTCACCGAGGCCGACACTGACCTCTATCTGTCGTCACTCTTTTACCTGGCCCTGATCCTGCTGGGGATGAACTTTCTGCTGCTGGCCATCGCCAAAACTGTTCTGGCACGTAAAAGGAAAATCTGAAACAGATGACCGAAATCGCCAAGCGTAAAATCGTCAATACCCTTGCATTAAGCCTGGCCTGCGCCGCCGCCGCACTCGGCCTGTTCTGGCTGCTTTTTATTCTGGCTGATGTGCTGCGGCATGGCATCGCCTACATCACACCGGGACTGTTCCTGAACGAAGCAGCACCTCCGGGGATGGCAGGGGGCGGTCTGAAACACGCTTTTATCGGTCAGCTGTTGATTACTTTCTTTGCGGTTCTGATCGGTATTCCCTTGGGGATTCTGGGTGGTACTTATCTGGCTGAGTATGGCCGCCATCGCCGCATCGGGCGTTTTATCAGCACCCTTTCCGACATCATGATCAGCGTCCCGTCGATTGTTATCGGTACCTTTGTTTACGCCGTTTTCGTCAAACCGATCGGACAGTTCAGTGGTTTTGCCGGATCGTTGGCGCTGGCGATTATCATGATCCCGGTGGTGCTGCGAACCACTGAAGAGATGATCTCTCTGGTTCCCTGGGAGATACGCGAAGCCGCGTTTGCCCTGGGTGCCCCCTATTACAAGGTCATTCTACAGGTCGTTTATCGGGGCGCCGCCACCGGTATCTTTACCGGCATCCTGCTGGCGATCGCGCGCATTGCCGGGGAAACAGCGCCGTTGCTCTTTACCTCATTCAACAACATGTTCCTGACCACCAATATGAATGAACCGATGCCGTCATTGACCGTCACCATTTACCAATACGCCATGGGGCCTTATGACGACTGGCACGAAATGGCCTGGGCCGCGTCCTTTGTCATCACTATGTTTATCCTGGGGCTGACGATCCTTGGCCGACTGATTATCCGCTGGAAATACAAACATTGATGGCGTCGCAAAAGGTCTTGAGAAGGTTAAACAAAAAGTAACGGTTCAGCAGAATCGAACAACAGACAACCGGCGGGTCGCGTCACGCCAGACGCCTTCCTTTTTGTAGGCCGCCAAAAAGGAAGCAAAAATCGGCTTTTTATTTCAGCCGCCGGGCTTCGGTGGCTTCTCTTAACGAAGGGACCACATTATGAAGGCCTTGCTGCCATTCGACAGAAAGCTGAAAGGCCCCGACGAACAAGTTCGAACGGGTTAAACGGCAACGGCAGATCTTCGTAGGCTCCGCAATGCAGGGATCAACTGTTTCGTGCCAGGCCTTTAACGGCAGACAGCGGTAGCTGTTTCCATTGCTCCCACGATCATCACCGTTTAACCCGTTCGAGCGGCTTCTTGCTCGTCGGGGCCTGTCGCTTGCAGGTGCAACAGCGCGGAGGGCTGGTTTTTGATTAATGGCGGTGCAACGAAGTTGTGAAAACCTGCGACAGAAATAGAAGGCTGCTTTCTTTTGCTTCGTTTTCTTTGCAGCCTTTCAAAGAAAATGAAGACGGTTGTCGGTCCGGGAACCGACGGTTTCGGTTGCAAAAAGTACAAGCATCAGTCGCCGCAATATCGCTAGCTTTCGGCAACATGCCGAATAGTTACAACAATAATTACTGAGGTTACATATGTCTGACCCGATCATGACTGTTAACAATTTGAACTTTTACTACCAGGGGAACGTCCATGCGGTGAAAAACATGTCCCTGGATATTCAACGTAATCAGGTCACGGCCCTGATCGGTCCGTCCGGTTGCGGCAAGACCACTTTTTTGCGTTGCTTTAACCGGATGCACGCTCTCTATCCCGGTCATCGTCACGAAGGGGAAATCCTTTTCGAAGGGGGCAACCTGTTGGAACGAAAAGACATCACCGAACTGCGCAGTCGCATCGGCATGGTCTTTCAGAAGCCGACGCCGTTTCCGATGAGTATTTCCGATAATATCGCTTACGGCTTGAAACTGAAGGGGATAAAAAACCGCGCGGAGCTGGCCGACCGGGTTGAACAGGCACTCAAGCAAGCTGCGCTCTGGGATGAAGCAAAGGACCGCCTGAAACAATCGGCCAACAGCCTGTCCGGCGGGCAGCAGCAACGGCTGGTCATTGCTCGTGCCCTGGCCGTGGAGCCGGATGTCCTGTTGTTTGATGAACCGACCAGTGCCCTCGACCCGATCTCTACCGGAAAGATTGAAGAGCTGATGGTTCAATTGAAACAGGATATCACTCTGCTCATCGTCACCCACAATATGCAACAGGCAGCCCGGATTTCCGACCGGACGGCTTTTATGTATATGGGGGAACTGATCGAGATTGACGATACCGAGACGATGTTCACCAGCCCGAAGCAGAAATTGACGGAAGAATACATTACCGGACGCTTCGGATAAGACAGGAACAACGATGAAAAAAGTGGAGCAGGAATACATTCAATTAAAAACCATGCTGGCCGGCATGTGTCAGGTCACAACCTCAATGCTTCAGGATGCCACCACGGCTCTGGTCACGCGAGATTCTGCTCTGGCTGACAGTGTTATCGCGCGGGATGACGAGGTTGATGCCCTCGACACCAGCATTGACGAACACTGCCTGAAAATGCTGGCTCTTTATGAACCGAAGGCGATCGATCTGCGCTTTGTCGTTGCTGCCCTCAGAATCATCGTTGATCTGGAACGGGTCGGCGATCATTGCACCAAAATTGCCAAGGAAGTCAAAAAGCTGAACCAGTCGCCACCGGTCAAACCGTATATCGACCTGCCGAAAATGGTGGACGCTGCGACGGTCATGATCCAGGATGTGATCACTGCCTATTTCAACAAAGACATAGAGACAGCCATCGAAATTATCCGTCGGGATGATATAATCGACCAGCTGGATGAGAGAATTACCCAGGAATTACTGGGCTATATGAATACGGATCCGGGAAACACCCGCAGCATTATCTCGCTGATGTTTATCACCCGCAGCATTGAACGGATCGCTGACTACGCGACAAATATTGCCGAAATAATATATTTCATGGCAACGGGTGAGATCATCAAACACCGCTCACCGGACAGGCCGGGTAGCGTCTGATGGGGTTAGATGGAGTATCGATGGCTAAACTACTGCTGGTCGAAGATGAAGAGGCCTTGAGGGAGGTCGTTGCCTTCAATGTGCGAAATGCCGGACACACGATTGTCGGCACCGATAACGCCAACGATGCGCTGATGATGCTGGAAGATTTTCTGCCCGACCTGATCCTGCTCGATATCATGCTGCCGGGGTTAAAGGGCGATCAGTTCCTGACGCTGATCCGTGCCAACAAAAAATTCGCCCAGGTTCCGGTGATTATCATCTCGGCCAAAAGCAGTGAGGAAGATATTGTCCGCATCCTTGAAGCCGGGGCCGATGACTACCTGACCAAACCTTTCAGCATGAAGGTTCTGCTGGCCAAGATCATGGTGGTGCTGAAACGCTCACGAACGGATGAGACCGGAGCGTTCATCAGCTATGGAGAGATTTCCATCGACGAAGCCAACCACAAGGCTTTTGTTGCCGGACGGGAGATCGTTCTGACCAACAAGGAGTTCGAACTGCTGTTGTTGTTCATCAAGCATCCCCGGCGCGTGTTCACCCGTAACCAGTTGCTCAACACAATCTGGGGCTACGACGCCGATGTCTATACCCGGACCATCGATTCACATATCTCCACCCTGCGCAAAAAGCTCGGCGAGGCGGGGCAAATCATCAAGTCGATTCCCAAAATCGGCTACAAGGTCGAATAAATGCGTTCTTTCGCTAAAGTTTTTCTGGTTCTTTTTATCCCCATCTTCATCGCTCTGGTGCTGACCTTTTACTTTACCCACAGCATGATGCTGACCAATGCCCGCCATGAACTGCTGCAGGAGATGAAGAACAAGTGGATTATTCTGGCGTTACAGAGCAAAGATCTCGATTTCGCCACACGGGAGAGCCATGCCCGTCTGACCGAGATGACCCGCCAGACTTCGTTACGCATCACCGTTGTCGACCGCAGGGGAAGGGTGCTGCTCGACTCACTGGTGCCGTTCGACCGCATCGCGTCGATGGAAAACCATAAGGGACGGCCGGAGATCAAGGACGCCATCTATTCCGCTGACGGTTTCGCCACCCGCTTCAGCAGCACCACGGACATGCAGATGTTCTATTTCGCCAGGAAACTCTCCGACGACCGGGTCCTGCGTCTCGCCTATCCGGC
>WTCI01000114.1 GCA_013138655.1 Desulfuromonadaceae bacterium
CAGAAACAGGATGAGGCTGCAGTTCACCACTACCGTCTGGCTCTGCAACTGGCCCCCGAAAATGAAATGTTACCGATGCGTTTAGCGATGGCATTGGGGCGATTAAGGCAGATCGACGAGGCGATAACAGTATTGGAGCGGCTGGTGAAGCAGCAGCCGGAGGCTCGTTTGGCACAGCTTTCCTGGCCCGCTTTTATCAGGAAAATAAGCAACCCAAAGAGGCGGAAGCCGTCTATCAGGTGCTTTTGGAGCGCCAGCCTGATCAGCAGCGGGCCATTCTCGAATATGGCCGCTTGCTGGAACAGCAAAAGCTCGTTGCTGAAGCATTTCAGCTTTACCGCGAGGGAGTCCGTCGGAACCCCCGTGCTGTTGCAGTTCGTCAGCAACTGGCGATGCTTTATCTGCAGCAGAACCGTTATCTGGAGGCCTTGGAACAGCTGGTGGCAATTCGTCAGCAATTTCCGGATAATCGACAGGTGATTGGGCGAATCGGTCTGATCCAACTTGAGTTGGAACATTGGGAACAAGCTGAAAACGATTTTCGTGAACTGTTACGCCATGGGGAGAACCAGGGGCGTAATCGTTATTATCTCGGGATGGCCCTGCTCGGTCAGAAAAAATATTCTGAGGCTGTCGAGGTGATGTCACCCGTCAGCGAAAGTTCTCCTGTTTTTGTGGAAACGGTCATGCAACTGACCTACATTTATAAACAAGCTGGCCAGGTCGATCAGGCCATTGTTGCCTTGAGAAAGGTTCTGCAACGGGGGATCCACCACCCGGAAATCTATTATTATCTGGCTTCCTTTCTCGGTGATCAAGATGATCTCAATGGTGCGGTTGAAGTGGTTTGTGAGGGAATAGAACATTTCCCGCACGATATTGAACTGCGCTATCAGCAAGCGGTTCTCCACGAGAAACGCGGTGACCGTCAGAAAGCTCTTGAGGTTATGCAGAATATTTTGAGACTGGATGCTGATCACCCGGAAGCCCTCAATTTTATTGCTTATCACCAGGCTGAGACAGGAGAAGGATTGGAACTGGCGCTGACACGAGCGCAAAAAGCTTTGTCGGCGAAAAAAAGCGGTTATATCATTGATACTCTTGGCTGGATTTATTTCAAGATGGGGCGTTATGACGAGAGTCGGGAACAGTTGGAAGAGGCTTCCAGCCTGTTACCGGAGGATCCGGTGATTCTGGAACATCTCGGGGATTTATACCGTGCCTTGACGCTTTGGCAAAAGGCCGCTGAGGCTTATCGCAAAGTGCTTGAAGTCGATCCTCAGGCCGAGGGGGTGGTGGAGAAACTACAAGATCTGCCGTCTGAGGGTGCCCTGTGAGCCGTCTGTTTATTGGCCTGCTGTTGGTGGTGGTGACGGCCTGTGCCCGGCCGCCGCAAGTGACTTGGACAGAATTGCCGACAGTGGAGTTTTTGTTGACAAGCCTTGCTGACACGACCGGACAGGTTCACTCCCTGGACAGTACGGCAAAAGTCAGCATGACCGTCAAGGGAAAGTTCTTTTCCAGTCAGCAGTTTTTGTTGGTTGAGAAGCCCGACCGGCTTCGAGCCGATGTGTTGACCGGCTTTGGTCAATTGATCCTGCAGCTGACTGCGGATGGGCAAGAACTTTCGGTCTTTTTGCATACGACGGTTCCCGGTCGCTTCTTGCGTGGTCCGGCGACAGCGGAGAATCTCGCGCGCTTTACCAGAGTGCCGCTGGCAACCGAAGACATGGTGCGCTTGCTCCTCTACGAACCGCCGTTGATTACTTATCAGCAGGCTGAGGTTTCTGCTGAAGGAAATACCCTGCTGCTGCGCTTAAACAATCAAAAATTTCGGCAGGAACTGCTTTTTGACCGGTATTTACGTTTCGTCGGCTGTCGTTATTTTTCTCAAGAGGGTATTTTTCTTGAAGTTCTTTACGATAAATTTAACGAGCGAGATGCCTTCCCCCGGAAGATACAGATAAAGTTGGCGGAGGAAGACACAAAGGTTGTTTTTATATTTTCTGATTTACAGACGAACGTCAGGATTGAGCCTGAGCGGTTCACCTTGGAAATACCGGCTCAGATTACGGTAGAGCCGATCCTTTAAAAACGCAGGTTATTCGGAGTCCGAAGTGCGATCAATATTCATTGGAGCAGTGTTTCTACTATTTTCCCTGTCGGCTTGTGATAACCCGCAGGAAGCCAGTCTTCCCGGGGTTGAAAAGGTCTTGACGCCTGAGTACGGTGATACCTTCATTGAGGCATCCATCGGTGATGCCAGTACTTTGCTGCCGGTGTTGGCCTCGGATTCCGCTTCCAGCGATATCAATGGTCTGCTCTATAATGGGCTGGTTCGCTACGACAAAAATCTGGTTCCTGAAGGTGAACTGGCTGAATCCTGGGAAATTTCCGCAGATAATCTGACGATTACCTTTCATCTGCGTAAAGGGGTCAAATGGCACGACGGTGCACCCTTTACGTCTGCTGACGTAAAATTCAATTACGAACTTTATGTCGATCCGAAGACGCCGACGGCCTATGCCGAATCCTTTAAACAGGTGACCCGTGTCGAAACGCCTGATCCGTACACTTTTGTTGCACATTATGAAAAACCTTATGCCCCGGCGCTGATCAGTTGGGGGATGTCGGTGCATCCGAAGCATTTGCTTGCGGGGCAGGAGGTGACCAAAAGCCCACTTGCCCGCAAGCCAATCGGGACCGGACCGTATAAGCTGGCAGACTGGCAGGCCGGGGAGAAGATTGTTCTCGAAGCGAATCCCGATTATTTTGCAGGACAGCCCTATATCAAACGGGTCGTCTACCGGATCATTCCCGATATTTCGACGCAGTTTCTGGAGCTACAGACCGGCAGCCTGGATTTTATGGGGCTTGCGCCGCTGCAGTTTGATCGCCAGACGGATACGCCGGCATTTCGGCGGCTTTATAATAAGTTCCGTTATCTCAATTTTGGTTATACCTACCTCGGTTACAATCTTAAGCGGCCGCTTTTCCAGGATAAAATGGTTCGCCAGGCGCTTGCGTACGCCATCAACAAAGAGGAAATTATTGAGGGTGTGTTGCTTGGCTATGGTGCTGCCGCTACCGGGCCTTACAAGCCCGACACCTGGGTCTATAATGCGGATGTACCGAGATATGACTACAACCCCGAGAAAGCTCGCGAACTGTTTCAAGCTGCCGGCTGGATCGATTCAGATGGGGACGGGGTGCTGGATAAGGATGGGCGGAAGTTTGCTTTTACTATCGTCACCAATCAGGGGAACGATCTGCGCTCCAAAACCGGTGAAATTATTCAGCGACGCTTCAAGGACGTTGGTGTTGAGGTTAAGTTGAGAGTGATTGAGTGGGCGACTTTTCTTAAAGAGTTTATCAATCCGGGTAATTTTGATGCAACGATTCTCGGCTGGACGGGTGGCCCGGAGCCTGATCAGTTCAATATCTGGCATTCGAGCAAAATCGGTCCACGGCAGCTCAATTTTATCGGTTTTAAAAACGCCGAAGTTGATCAGTTGCTGGAAGAGGGGCGGCGAGTTTTCCCTCCGCAACAACGTAAAGCCTATTATGATCGTTTTCAGGAAATTCTGGCTGAAGAGCAACCCTATACTTTTCTCTATATCCCGGAAGCTCTACCGGCCGTCTCAAAACGTTTTCGCCGGGTCGAACCTGCTCCGGCCGGGATCCGCTATAATTTTACCCAATGGTTCGTTCCTGCGGCGGAACAGAAATATTCTCGATAGTGCCCATCCGGAAATACTGGATGGGTGCGACGAAAGTTTCCCGTTTGTAAACTCGATAAATTGCGAAAGCTGACTGGATGCTGCGCTATATCTTCAAACGTCTGCTGATACTTGTTCCCTTGTTGTTTGGGATTACCCTGATCTCTTTTGTGGTGATTCATTTGGCTCCGGGGGAACCGACCGATATGCAGACGCAAATGAATCCGCAGGCCGGCACTGAACTGCAGGAACGGTTGCGGGTACAATACGGGCTTGATCAGCCGCTCTATGTACAATACGGGAAATGGTTGTCGCGGCTGGTTCAGCTCGATTTCGGGGAGTCTTTCGCCACAGACCGACGCCCGGTTTTTGACAAGGTGGTGGAGCGTTTGCCGGTGACAATGCTGCTTAATGTCCTGTCAATCTTATTGATTCTTGTGGTTTCGATCCCCTTGGGGATTGCTTCTGCCGTCAGGCGCAATTCGGGATTTGACCGGGTCACCACGATGCTGGTTTTTGCCGGTTTTGCCATGCCTTCTTTCTGGCTGGCCCTGTTGTTAATGGACTGGTTCGGTGTGCGGCTGGGTCTTTTGCCGATCTCCGGTCTGAAATCTCTCGGTTATGAATACCTGAGCTGGAGTGGACAACTGCTCGACCGTTTGGCGCACTTGATCCTGCCGGTTTTTGTTTCTGCTCTCGGCGGGGTGGCTGGATTCTCTCGTTATATGCGTTCAAATATGTTGGAAGTGGTGCGGCAGGATTATATTCTTACGGCGCGTGCCAAGGGCCTGTCGGAAAAGACCGTCATCTATAAACATGCTTTACGGAATGCGCTGTTACCGGTCATCACTATCCTTGGGTTGTCAGTCCCTGGACTGATTGGCGGGAGTGTCATATTCGAAACCATCTTCGCTATTCCGGGGATGGGTAAGTTGTTCTACGATGGTGTCATGATGCGGGATTATCCGTTGATTATGGGGATTCTGGTGATGGGTGCCGTGCTGACCCTGCTTGGTAATCTGCTGGCCGATATCTCCTACGCGATTGCCGATCCACGCATCCGCCACGGACAACAGGAGGGCTGAATGTTCGTGTGTTGGAAAACTGTCCGGGAGAATTTATGCAACTGAAAGCGAACCGACTTGGAGAAATGTTACTGGAAGCAGGTCTGATCGACCAGTTCCAGCTCGATTCTGCGCTGTCAATGCAGCGGAATCTGGGAGGACGGATCGGTAGTGCGCTGGTCAAACTTGGTTATCTGCCGGAAGAGACGATGATGGAATTTCTGGAATCGCAGGCGAAATTTTCTCGTATTTCGCTGGAAGATTTAGAAATTCCTCCGGAATTAATCGCAATTTTGCCGGCAGAAAAATTGAAGTATTTGCTGGTGGTGCCGATTGAGTTACGTCATTCAGGGTCAGAGAAGATTCTCCGCGTGGCGATGACTGATCCGACCAACCAAAACCTGATTAACGAATTGCAGTTTGCGAGCGGCTGCCGGGTGCTGCCGGTGCTGGCCTCGGAAAATGAAATTCGTCAAGCCTTGAAAAATAATCTGCCGGCTGAACCGCTGCAGTCGCCCGAACCTCCAGCTGAAAATTTCATTTTGGAACAACAGGGCGTCGACTTCAGTGATCTTCCGGGTGATGATGTGCGCGTTGATCGTTTGCTGGAGGTTTTGCAGGAGAAGGGCATTTTGAGTGCGATTGACGTAGAACGGATAAAGTTTGGTTAATTATGACGATCCAGCGTAGTGTATTTATCCGTGATGTTGTTTGGCAACGCCTGCGCCATAATCGGATGGCTATGGTCGGTGGTGCGATAGTTCTGTGTATGTTTTTGATGGCCGCAGTTGCCTCTTTAGTCTGTGCCGATCCTTCCGTCATTGATGTCGGACAACGACTGTTGCCGCCGAGCTGGGAACACCCCATGGGCACGGATGATTTAGGTCGTGGTGTGCTGGTGAGGATGTTGTACGGTGCGCGTATCTCCTTGCTGGTCGGTTTTGTCGCCGTCGGTGTCTCCAGTTTGATCGGTATTCTGTTCGGTTCTCTGGCAGGGTATTACGGTGGCTGGATTGATGCGTTAATCATGCGGTTTGTCGATATCATGCTCTGCTTCCCGACTTTTTTCCTGATTCTCGCGGTGATTGCTTTTCTGGATCCATCAATCTGGAATATCATGATCGTCATCGGCCTGACCAGCTGGATGGGAGTAGCGCGGCTGATTCGTGCCGAGTTTCTCAGTCTGCGACAACGTGATTTTGTGCTTGCCGCACAAGCACTGGGGGCCTCTGATCTGCGTCTGATATTCCGGCATATTCTGCCGAATGCTCTTTCTCCGGTGCTGGTTTCGGCCACCCTGGGTATCGCCGGGGCCATTCTGACGGAAAGTGCCCTGTCCTTTCTCGGGATTGGGGTGCAGCCGCCCACGCCTTCCTGGGGAAACATGCTGATTACCGGCAAACAGACCCTTGGCAGCGCCTGGTGGTTGTCGGTGTTTCCCGGTGTTGCAATTTTAATTACCGTACTGGGTTATAATCTCCTCGGTGAGGGGATCCGTGATGCCCTGGATCCGAGGTTGAAAGAATGACCGCCGAACAGTTTTTAGCTTCTCGTTTTAAAGCCCTGGCAGATGCAGATTATCTAGCAGTGTATGCTGGCTATCATGTTGATGCGCCTTTTTTGCAGCAGTTCCCGGACTCCGCCGATTATTGTCAGTTTGCCGAGCAGCAATTGAGTGGAATAGTGGTGAAAAGCTGGAGATCTCTGTGCCAACGACAGCTTGCTGACGGCAGCGAGGAACATCTCTTGTTGATGGAACTGTCTGTTGACGGGGTTTCTCAATGTTTTTACGAGCTGGCTTTGCTGATTGAGACAGCTGAAGGTTGGCGTTATCACTCTGCGCAAAAACTCGGCGGGGATG
>WTCI01000079.1 GCA_013138655.1 Desulfuromonadaceae bacterium
TTGCAGACCATCGATGAACTCGACCACCATTCGGCGGTATTTGTTGCGATTCTGCGGTGGTTTGCCTGGACTGCGGTGTGTTACTGCGTGGCTTTTGGCTTTGCCGCGCAGGCTGACGGCGATGGTCAGATCGGTTATATCGTGCAGGGTCGGGGCGATTGGAATCGGGTTGAGCAGACCACCGTCCACCAGTTTACGGTCATCAAATGGAAACGCGGAAAAGGTCGTCGGAAATGCGATCGAAGCACGGATGGCATCGAACAGCGGGCCTTTAGAAAACCAGACCTCCTTTTCTTCCTCCAGGTCGGTGGCGACGGCAGTAAACGAGATCGGCAGGTCTTCGATGAGACGGTCGCCGATCAATTCTTTCAGGGCGTTGATGATCCGTTCCCCTTTAAAAATGGCCGATCCGCTGAAAGAGACATCGAGCAGGCGCAGCATATCCAGCCGTTCCAAGGCGCAGATCCACCGGGTGTAACTGTCCAGTTCTCCGGCTGCGTAAATCCCGCCGATAAGGGCGCCCATAGACGATCCGGAGATTGAGCAAATCTCGAACCCCCGTTCCTCAAGCACCTGGATCACGCCGATATGCGCCAGCCCCCGGGCACCGCCACTGCCAAGCACAAGGGAGACGCTTTTTTTCTTGGTATTCATTTCATTAACACCTCAAAAAGGGTTCAAACACTCTCGCTGAGCTGCTGCTCCGGATCTTCCAGAGAACGGCCAGTCCGGGACAGGAAGCGACAGGATCCAGAACTCCTCTAACCGTATCGTTAGACTCTAGCCCTGCCGTTGCCACCGTCAATCTCACAAAGATTGCACAAGCTCGGCAGGCAGGCTATCCTTAAATGACCGGTCTATGACCTGAATCCGTGAGTCGCCTCACGGAATCAGGTATGAATAAAGGAGGAAACCGATGCGCGTGATTTTTATTCTGTTGTTGACACTGTTGCTTTGTTCCTGCGGACCCCACAATTTCAAGTATGAGGCCGCAGATAGCAGCCCGCCACAACTGGTGGTGCGGGGTGAAGGACGTGTCGAGGTTACGCCGGATAAACTGCAGCTCCGGCTGGGAGTTGTGACCGAGGCAAGCGAAGCTGACCAGGCCTTGACCGAAAATAATCAACGGATGTCCGCAGTGATGGCAATGCTGGTAGACATCGGCATCGTTGCGGATGAAATGGCCACCGGGCAGTTCCAGATCCGTCCCGAGTGGAGCTTGCCGCCACGTCCAACCCCGGCAAACTGGCAGCGGCACATCGTCGGCTACCGGGTGAGTAACGAGCTGTGGATTGTGACCACCAGGGTTGCACTGGCGGGACGTCTGCTGGCCGCAGCTCAGCAGGCCGGAGCCAACCAGATCGGGGGGCTGCAGTTTACCCTTGCCGATCCGGAAGCCCATCGGCAAAGGGCCATTACCCTGGCGACAGAGCAAGCCGTCCGGGAAGCACAGACCCTGGCTGCTGCTGCCGGAGTCACCCTTGGCCCGGTGCAATCCCTGACCCTTGACAGTCCCGGTGGTTCACCGGGGCCACAGCTGATGGCCGAGGCCCGGTTCGCCAGTGCCGACGCGGTGCCAGTTGCGACCGGTAAGGTTGAGGTGCGAGCAGCTGTCTCAATTGTCTACCGGCTGGGTAAAGAGGAAACGCCGATCGACAAAAATGAATAGCTGCCGGCGGCAGAGAATGGGTTCCCGAGGATTAAGAAAAACAGTGTCGTCAAAAAATAGGTTTCTTTATGATGGTCGATTCCCTTAAGATGCAAAAAACAAACACTGTTATGCAAGAGGAGCGAGTTGATGAGTTCTGAACTGATCAGTACCCGTAAGGAAGACCGTATCGGTTTTATCACCCTGAATCGGCCGGAAGCGATGAATACCTTTGTCCCTGAATTCGCCAAGCAGTTGGACGCTGCATTGTGGGCAATGGAGCATGACGATGAGGTCATGGTGGTGGTTGTCAATGCGGCGGGAAAACATTTCTGTACCGGGATTTCTCTCGACCAGTTCAACAACAAGACCCACCGCGAATATCGCAAGCTCCTGTACGGTATTGATGCATTTTACCGCACCCTGGCGAAGATGAAGAAGACCACCATCGCCTCAGTGCAGGGTTTTGCCCTGGCTAATGGTGCCGGGTTGGCTTTCGGCTGTGACCTGACGGTCGCTGCCGAATCCGCCACTTTCGGGACCACGGCGATCAATGTCGGCCTGATCTGTCTCGGCCCGGCAGCACCGATGTCAAAAATTATCGGGCGCAAAAAGCTGCTTGAGATGGTCTTGACCGGTGACATGATCAGTGCTGCTGATGCTGAGAATCTTGGCTTGGTCAATAAGGTCGTTGCCGATGAGGAGCTGGAAGCGGCAACCCTGAAGCTGGCGAAAAAGCTGGCCGCCAAAAGTCCCATTGCCCTGCGCATCGGCAAGGAAGGGCTGAATCGTTTACTGGATGGTTCTTATCAGCAGAACCTCGACGGTATGGATGATCTGTTTGCGGCTCTGTGTGCCACAGAAGATGCTGAAGAGGGAGCCCGGGCGTTTCTCGAAAAGCGCCCGCCCCAGTGGAAAGAGCAATAGCGGTTTTTATCAGCCCCTCCCGTCTGGGAGGGGCTTTTCAGTTTTTGCTGAGCTGGTGCCACAATTTATCGTATGGCAACATCAGGAAATCGATACTCAGGCGCTCTCGGCTTTCCTGTAAGCAAAAACCCTGCGCAATGACAGCCTGTTCGATGCCCGGCATATGCAGCGCCCCCCAGGGGATGAGGATGGTCCGGTATTTCTGCAGGGCTTTTGACAGATGGCTGAGGACCGCCGCGTTACGTTTGTCAAGCAGATCGGCCATGATGATCCGGTTGGTTTCCGAGTGGGTATTCTCTGCCGCCCAGCGGTTGAACTGCTGGTAGCCGGTCGCCAGGGAATCGCTGTTGAGAAGATACTTGCCGAGTGCGTTGAGGACGGCAATTGTGTGGGCATTAAATTCTTTCAGGTCGATATCGGCCCGTAAAATATCGGCTTTCCCTTTTTCGAGATCATCCAGCTGTTCCAAACTTTCCGCAGTCACCAACCGCCCGCGAAACAACACGTCTTCCTGTGAAGTCAGCCCGAGCAGTTCGGCAATTTTCCCATAGCCGAAATCTCCCTGTAGCCGCCCGTCTTGATCGGTCACCCCTTCAGCCAGCACGATGGCCTGTGTTCCTTCAATCGAGACGATCAGGTCGCGGTAATAATCAGGCTGCCCGAGATGAATCATGCCTGCCAGTCGGATGGTTCTGCCGTCGCGTTGATAACTCTTTTCGATCATGTAGAGACCGTTCGGTTTCAGGCGCATGAATCCGGCGGAGTATTGTTCAATCAGGCGGTCGGCGGCGGCGTAGCTGATCAGTACGAGGAGCAATGGCAGCAGCGGGATGTTGATCAGACTGCAGCGGAAAAAATTACGGCCGTTGAAGGCTGGTCCGGCAAACTGGCTGGGCACCAACAGGCGACTCTTTTTGTTGCGCAGCAAGTTCAACTGGAGGATCAGCAGGCCGAGCAGAAGTTGGCCCGTCGCAGCATAGAGGCGGTAGCTGTCCCCGGCAAAAAATTCCAGGGGCCAGAAATCGATGAAGCTCCACGCCATACTGACCAGGAGCGGCAGCAGCAGCAATTTCGGCAGATGGCGGTTAAAGGCGAAGCCGAAATAAACGCAGCTGCCGAGGAAGACGCAGAGAATAGCGGTTAGGTTGCGGAGATTGTTCAGTGGGGCAAAATTGCCTTGCGTGCGCAAAAATTCGACGAAAATGCCGAGAATAGCGGCAAGAATAAAAACGCTGAGGAACAGGTTGGCCACTTTTCGCATATTTCCATCCACAATTTAAGCTGTTCAGCGGCTTCCAGGCTTAGCAGCTGTAAGTTATGCCTGAAACCGAAAAGGGGATCTGCTGACGGTCTGTGTGGAAGATGAAGCGGTATGCAGGCAACCCAAGCTGCGCCGGCTTTCGATAAGCTTTAGGGATCCACTCTGCTAGTGCCCATCCGGAAACTCCGGATGGGCACTAGCAGAGTGATCAAGAAGAGCAAGGGAAAACTACGTTACGGCAAGATCTGACCCGAACTTATGTGTAATTTGCCCCTGTGATCCATAATATTTTTTCCCGTTTTGACATTTTCAATTTGGCCACTGTCGAATGTATGCGAGATTTTTGATTGCCAGTTCACTCTCGGGTGACAATTCGACGGCTTGTTCCAACAGAGAAATGGCATGCTCCCGATGTTGTTGTCGGAGTTCAAGATCTCCTGCCTTGTGGGCTTCCAAGGCCTTGTTGAAGATGATTTTCGCAAGATTGTTGTATGCCAGAGAGGCCTGATCCTGCCACTTGCCACCCATGACGATGGTACTTTGTGTCTTTTTGACCATTTCCAACCCGATCATGGTTTCCTGCCAGGCCAGGTCAAACTCCTCCTTTTTGATATGTATCAGACCCAGATCGATGTGTGCTTCTGCAATCGACGGATCTTTCTTCAGGGCTTCTTCAAACATCTGTTGAGCCAGATCCAGATTGCCGATACGCTCGGCTTCAATCCCTTTGTTGAATTCATCCTCCCCGGGATCGGAACATCCGGTTGTCAGCAACAGCGGCACCAACAAAAAAATCAAAAAACAAATTGCTCTCATTATGTAATCACCATGGTTTCTTATGTTGTCAGAAGTTAAATTCGAGGCATTGCTGAGCGGACTTTACCTCATTCTTCGGCTTGCGTAAACGGGATTCAATCTGTTTTTTTAAATCCTGCAATGAGACTTCAACGGTCTGTTTCTTTCCGTCGTTATTAAAGCCCGTAAAAACAGGGAAAACACCATAAAGCTTGGGGTAAGACCTGTCTTTCTCTGCGGCCTCCGCGCCTCTGCGTGAGATAAGTTCTGCACTTGTCCCGCCC